>DASQLL010000331.1:0-20480 GCA_035630035.1 Pyrinomonadaceae bacterium
ACTCGCGCCCTGAGACGCCTCGTCACCAAACCCGCGCGCCAGTTCGTAAACCAGACGCACTGGAAGGCCGACGACGTTCCAGTAGTCGCCCTCGATGCCGCGAATGAAGAGCGCGGCGCGGCCCTGCACGGCGTATGCGCCGGCTTTGTCCAGCACGTCGCCGGTCTCGACGTGCCAAGCGATCTCCTCGTCCGTCATCGCCGCGAAGCGCACGCGCGTCCGCTCAAGTCCGACGACCGCACCGCCCGTCTCCGCGCGCACGAGCGCCACGCCCGTCAGAACTTCGTGCCAACGCTCGCTCAAAAGCCGAAGCATACGCCGCGCGTCTTCCTCGTCAACCGGCTTGCCCAGGATTTCACCGTCAACGACGACGGTCGTGTCCGCGCCCAGCACGAGGCCGAACAGGCGCGTCGCGGCCACCGCTTCGGCCTTCTCGCGCGCGAGCCTCTGGACGTAATCTTCGGGCGACTCGCCCTCGCGCAGCGACTCGTCAACGTCCGGCGGGCACGCTTCATACGGCCAGCCGACCGCGCGCAGAATCTCCGCGCGGCGCGGGCTGCCCGATGCGAGTATGAGCGGACTCAAGCCCTGTAGACCCTGCTTGCCTGCGACGATGCCCGCTTGTGACACACGCTCGTTTTCCATTACACTCAACCGGAATTTTGATTTAAGGAAGCTTTTAGCTTTTAGCTTTTAGCTGTCAGCCAGAAGCTCGCAGCATTTCGGTTTGGCTAAAAACTAATAGCTAAAAGCTAACAGCTAACAGCCGTCAGTCGCAAATCGAAAATCCAAAATTCATGGACGATCTGTTCAAGGCGCTGCCGAAGCTTCTGCGCGCGGCGGGCGAGTCCGAGGAGGTTCTTGAGGCCGCAGCCTTCGCCGCGTGGCGGCGCGTCGCGGGCGAGGCGTTGCGCGGCTCGGCGGTTCCGTTCCGCCTCTACCACAAGACGCTCGTCATCGCCGTGCCCGACGCGGCGTGGCGCAAGCAGCTCGAAGCGCTCAGCCCGCAGCTCCTCTTCCGTCTGAACTCGCTCTTCGGTCAGGCGCTCGTCACATACATAGAGTTCCGCGTTGACCCGCAGACCGTCGGCGACGAGCGCGCCCGACAGCGCGAGTCGCAGTACGAGCATCTGGTCGAAGAGGAGAGCGCGCTCCGCCGCGCGGGCGAGCTTAACGAGGCGGCCTCAGCCATCCACGACGAAGACTTGCGCCGACGTTTTCTTCTCGCGGCGGGAAGCTGTCTCAGTCGTAAATCGTGACAAGTGACAGGTGACAAGAAAAAGCTTTTCACTTTTCACCTGTCACCTGTCACTTGTCACCTGTCACGCTCTTATGCCTATCACAGAATCCGACATCGAAAAGATAGCCGCGCTGGCGCACCTCGAAATCACGGACGAGGAGCTGCACACGCTCGCGCCGCAGATAGCCTCAATCGTCGCCTACGTCGAGCAGTTGAAGGAATTGGACACGAGCAGCGTCGAGCCTGCCATCGGCGGACTCACGCCCGAAGGCGCTAGCACCGCCGCCACGCGCGAAGACCGCGCGCGCCCATCGCTCGGCCAACAGCTCGCGCTCGACCAAGCGCCCGAACCCTCGCACGGACACTTCCGCGTGCCGAAGGTCATCGCAAGCTCCGAAGAGAAAGAGAATTTTTGAAGGCGTCTGACTTCGCGCCTTTGCGCCTTTGCGTGAGACTAACTTTTCACGCAAAGGCGCAAAGGCGCGAAGAAACCGATTCGCGAAGAACTCATCCATGACAGTTCCCGGTAAAACAATCGAAACCATCGCATCCGAACTCTCGCGCGGCGAGACGAACGCGCGCGCGGTCGCGGCCCGCTCGGTCGCCGCCGCCGAAAAACTGAACGACACGCTCAACGCCTTCCTGCAAATAGACCGCGCGGGCGCGATTGCGCGCGCCGAGGAGTTGGACAAAGAGGCGGGCGTCGCGCAAGCGGGAGCAGGAACGACGAAAGCGACGCTGCATGGAATCCCCGTCGCCATCAAGGACAACATCTGCGTGCGCGGGCTTCAGGCGACGTGCGGCTCGCGGATACTCGCGGGCTACCAGCCACCTTATGATGCGACAGTCATCGAACGATTGAAGGCGGCGGGCGCTGTCATCATCGGCAAGACCAACTGCGACGAGTTCGCGATGGGGTCGTCGAACGAGAACTCCGCATACGGGCCTGTGAGAAACCCTTGGGACACGGAGCGCGTGCCCGGCGGCTCGTCGGGCGGGTCTGCGGCGGCTGTGGCGTCGCGTATCGTGCCCGCCGCGCTCGGCTCCGAGACGGGCGGCTCCGTTCGACAGCCCGCCGCGCTCTGCGGCATCGTCGGCGTCAAGCCCACCTACGGGCGCGTCTCGCGCTACGGCCTCGTAGCCTTCGGCTCGTCGCTCGATCAGGTGAGCGTGTTCGGCCTGACCGTAAGGGACGCCGCAATCGTGCTTCACACAATCGCCGGGCGCGATGAGCTAGACGCGACGACAGCCGACGTGCCCGTGCCGGATTACGCCGCGGAGCTAACCGGCGACGTAAAGGGCGCGCGCATAGGCGTGCCGCGTGAGTTGTTCGGCGAAGGATTGGACGCGCAGGTGCGCGCGCGCGTCGAGTCCGTGATAGAAGCTTACAGAGAGATGGGCGCTGAAGTGGTTGATGTCGAGCTGCCGCACGCGAAGTACAGCATCGCCGTCTACTACATACTCGCGACCGCGGAGGCTTCGTCGAACCTCGCGCGCTTCGACGGCGTGCGCTACGGCCACCGCACGGAAGACCCGCAGGATTTGAAGCAGATGTACCGGCGCACGCGCGACGAGGGCTTCGGCGCGGAGGTCAAACGCCGCATCATGCTCGGCACATACGTTCTCTCTTCCGGCTACTACGACGCCTACTACCTCAAGGCGCAGCAGGTTCGGACGCTTCTCCAGCAGGACTTTCTCAAAGCCTTTGAGGCGTGCGACGCAATCCTGACGCCGACGACGCCGACGCCCGCCTTCCGCCTCGGCGAGAAGACCGACGACCCGCTCGCGATGTATCTGAACGACATCTACACGTGCATGGCGAACCTCGCGGGCGTGCCCGGCATAAGCGTCCCGTGCGGACTCTCCGAGTCGGGCCTGCCCGTCGGCGTCCAACTCATGGGCCGACACTGGGGCGAGTCCACGATCTTCCGCCTCGCGCACGCATACGAACAGGCGCACCCGCTCACGGCGCGACCGCGCGTCATGGCAGAGTGAAATTGCGGATTGCGGATTCGATGAAAGTCATGTTTTGCCGGTTCACACTTACACTTCCGTACAATTCGCTGGACGAGAGTTGCGCTTGGTTCAATCCGCAATCCGCAATCCGCAATCCGCAATCCGCATTCTCTTAGCCCGTATCCTTTTCCACATGCACGGTAATCAACATTCAGCAAGGCCAGTCCCGGAGAAGAACGGACGCGCGGTCGGAATGACGGACGAAAAGCTTCTGCAAAAATCGAGTCGCGGCGACGAGGCGGCCTTCCTCGCGCTCTACGAGCGACACCGCACGACTGTCTTCCGCTTCGCCTACCGCATGCTCGGCTCAGCCGCGCTCGCAGAGGAAGTGACGCACGACTGCTTCCTCTCGCTCGTCCGCGACCCCTTGCGCTTCGACCCCACGCGCGCGGCGCTTCGGACGTACCTCTACGCGGCGGTCAGGAATCTCGCGAGCAAGCACTTCCGACGGCACGGCGGCGAGTTCCCGTTCGACGAGATGGAGGACGAGCCTGCGACAACGGAGTGCGACGAGCCTTTGCGGAGACTCCTCGACGCCGAATTGTCCGAAGAGGTTCAACGCGCCGTCCAAGCCTTGCCGCCCTTGCAGCGCGAGGTCGTCGTGCTGGTCGAGTTCGAGGAGCTTTCGCTCGCGGAGGCGGCGGCAATCGTCGGCGCGGAAGTGGGCGCGGTCAAGTCGCGTTTGCATCGCGCGCGCGGGCGTCTCAGGCGCTCGCTTTCGATCTACTTTAAAAGTTACCGCGGACTAGAATCCGCACAGAAGGTCTACAAATGAGTGACGAGAAGAGACAGACGCGGCTGCTGCCGTTCCGACTCCGCCGCGCGGGCGCTACCGGGCGCGCCGACGGCGACATCAGCGAAGACACAGGGGCCGACGCCGAGCTGACGGCGCTGCTCCGCACTTGGGACGCGCCGCAGCCGTCGCACGACGCGCGCGCGCGTCTGCTCGCGGACTTCCGCGCTTCGTCCCTGCGCGTCCCGCTCTGGCAGCGCGCGCTGACGGCGAGCGTGCGCGTGCCTCTGCCGGTCGCGGCCTGCGCGGTCGTCGCGCTCGTCGCGTCGCTCGTCGGCCTCGCCGCGCGCGCGTCGTCGCGCTCCGCACCCGTCGAGACGCAGGTGTCGAGCGTCGCGCCGGTCGTGAGGGTCGTCGAAGTTCCCGTGATTCATGAGAAGGTCGTGACGCGCGTCGTCTACGTGGGAAAAAATGAACGCGACGAAAGCCGCGGCGTGCCTGTGAAGGTCGCGGGGGGCGGGCTTGCGGCGACGGGCGCGCGCGAGCCGAAGCCCGTCGCGGAGACGCGGGACGCGGGCGAGCCTGCGAGCTTCATCACGCGCGTTGACATGGCCGACTTCCGGCCCGCGGACGATATAAAGATAAGGGTCATCAAGAAAGGCAGATCAGATGAGAACTAAGATGGTTTCGCTCGCGCTGGCATTTCTATGCCTGTCCGTCGCGGCCAACGCCGGCGTCAAAGACCGGGACACGCAGGACGGCAACTCGCAGCTCGTCGTCCCGATGCTGAGCGGCGCGTTCGTCGTCATACGCACGGAGACCGCGCCCGCCGCCGCCGGCAACTCGACGAGCAACCTGATCGAGTCGGAGGACAAGCCCAACCTTCTGCACCGCGTCTTCGTTGACGGCAAGAACGAGATGTTCTTCGGCTACGAGCTGCTGGTCGAGCGCGCCAGCGGCGGGCCGCACTTCTGGGTCACAGTCCGCCCGCTAAGCGAAGATTATCTGCGCCAGTTGCGCGCGCGCCCGGCGTTCCAGAAGCGCCGGCTTCATCCGAGCTACAATGCGTCGGCCTTCAACGCCGCGCCGCAGCTCGTCGGCGACGGCGACACTTTCGCGCTCGACGTTCTACAGAATGACAGCACCGGCACGAAGATAGTTGACGTGATTCAGGTCTCGCTCAAAGACCCCGGCCTCAAGGAGTCCGCGAGCGACAGCCCGCCGCGCGACTTCGTCCCCGAAGACGTGTTGATGCAGGTGGCGAACTACAGGCTTCTCATCAACGACGAGGCCGTCTACCGCAGTCCGGGCGGGAGTCTTTCAGGCTCCGTCCTCTGGATCGCGATGCCCGACCGCGGGCGCTTCATCTTCTCGCTCGTCCCGCGCCCCGGCTACGACTTCCAGAAGGCGGCGACCATCGAGCACAACAAAATCTCCTTCGAGTGGGGCGGCGAGCGTTACCAGTGGGTTTCGAGCGCGCCCATCGTCGGCATCGGCGGCAACTGGAAAATCTACATGCTGCACGACGCCGACTACAGCTTCGACCTCTTCGACCAACCCTCTGCGCGCCCCGGCGAGTCGAAGACTCTCACGCAGCAGTACGAAGAGGTGACGCGACGCGCCAGCCAGCGCCAACGTCAGGCCGAGCTTGACGCGCCGTCCGCGACGCCGGACGCACCCGCGACGACCGTAAAGCCCAAGCGCGTCCGCGTCGTCATCGGCGCGGCGAACGGCGTCGAACAAATTCTCCCTAAACAGTAAAGGCCGACGCGCGCGAGCGGGTCAGAACCGGGAGCGTTAGCGACCGGGTGCGACCGCGCCTTATCGCTCAAGTCGGGTGTCAGTCAAGTCCTACAACGTCGCGCTCGAAGCTGATTAACTCCGACCAGCGGCCCGCCGCGCTCTAGCCCACTCCGTGGCGCTTACGGAGTGCGGCTATTGATGATTACCCTCACGATATTGCCGGGCGGCACGAAGACATCCTGATCTGTAAGCATCTGGTTGTTCAGCATTGCAGCGATGCGGTAGCCCCCCATGGGCAGTTTATTGACGTAAGCCTTCCGCCGGCCTTCGGGCATTGTAAACTGCCTTCCCTCCTTCCCGACTTTCGGCTCGACGAGGATTCTCGTGCCCGGCGGGGCGTTGATTTCGATGGTGCCCGTTGTTCTCATCAGCGCCGTCCCCGCAGTCCCGTACTCGGGCTGAGTCTCGCGCACGGAGGTGGCGTAGCGCGGCTTCGGAGCAACGGAGGAAGGAGTTGGCGTGGAAGGAGCTGGTGTGGAAGGAGGTGATGGGGAAGGACGCTGCGCCGTGGCCGTCTCGGCGGGCCGCGCGGGCGGAGTGTTCGCATCAAGGGTGATCGGGTCGAGCACTACGGGGCCGCGCGCTTCCGCGGCGATTGTCTGTTCGACCTCTTTAGTCTTGAAGCCCGGAGCGGAGACGCGGATCGAGTACGCCCCCGGCGCGAGCCAGTCCTGTAGGAAGCCGCCTTCGGCGTTCGTCCGCCTGGCGACTACGGAGCCGCTCGCCCTATCAACGAACTGCACCACCGCGCCCGACACGGGGTTGCCCCGCAGGCCGTCCCTGACCGTGCCCCGCAGTTGGTTGCTGTCGGCCTGATCTTTCTTGACGAAGACGGCGAAGCGTCCCACTTCGTTCTTCTCCGACCCCACGCCGGCGACGCCCACCGCCCCGCTCTTGTAGCCGTCGGCGGGCGCGGTTAGGTTTCCTAAAAACGTGTTCTCGCCCGTCTCGCTGTTGATGACGTTGACGCTGATGTTGTTGCCGGCCACTGTCATCAGCACGCTGAAGAATTTATTGTGAGCGACGGTCGAGGCTGCGCCGCTGACCTGGACAGGCGTACCAAACGGGCGCGGGACGTTATCTTTAACAATGAAGCCGCGGAGCTGGTAAGGCTCGTCCGACTGCGGCCCGGTCAGTTGGATCAGGTAGTAATTCCGCTCGTCCGCCGCACGGAGCGCGAACGAGACGCCGACGCCGTTGAGCATTCGCACGTCGCTTGAGAGCGTGAAGTCGCCGTAGTTCCGGTACACGACCTCGCGCGGAAAGGCCAGCCCTTGCCCGCCGACGAGGAGCTTGCGCCCGCCCGCGCTCCAACCCGCAGGGATACTCCAGCCGCTCGCGTCCGACCACGAGTTGAGAAGCGCCCTCGTGCTCAGCAGCGGGCGCAACTCTATGGCCTCGGTAGCGGTCGCGCCGGCCCTGATTTCCACCTCCCAAGCGGATGGCTCGTACCCTTCGAGCCGCGCAGAGACGCGATAGCGACCCGGTCGGAGTCCGTCGAATCTCAGCGGACGTCCGGCCATCAAAGTCCCCTGCTTGCCCTCGCCGCCGCCCGCTGGCTCGACGCTGATGATGGCGTCGGAGGTGCCGTTGATTGCGAGGTCTCCGATGGGAGGCACGAGCGCGGGCCTCGGGAGTTTGGCGTAGTCGGGGGCGATGGTTGCCGCGCGCGCGTAAGCCGCGCTCGCGCCTGTGCTGTCGCCGCTCGCGCGGCGTATGTCGCCGAGCAGAAGCCAAGCGTCCTCGTCATCGGGAGCGCTACTCGTGTACTGCTCCAACTGCGCCGCAGCTTCCCTGTACTTGCCGTCGAGGGCGAGCAGTCCGGCGTTGTCGAGGGGGGAGGCGGAGCTTAGGCGGACAGCCTCCTGCCACTGTTCGCGCGCCCTCGCGACCTCGCCCTTCGAGAAGTAGATCATGGCGATGCGGGAGCGCGCCGCGGCGTGCTTCTGGTCGAGGCTGATGGCGCGCGTGAACTGGGCCGCCGCCAAGTCGAGCTGCCCCAGCCGGAGCAGCGCGGAGCCATAGCTGGCGAGCAGGGAGGCGTCGTCCGGGTCTTGCGCGAGGGCCTTGCGAAATAGCTGAATGGCTTCGGCGCTCTCCCCTCGCGCCAGGGCGAGGTCGCCCAACTCGAAGTAAGGCTTGGAGTCCTCACTCGCGAGCGCGAGCGCGCGGCGGTAAAAGCCCTCGGCCTCGGCGAGCTTCCCCTGCGCGAAGTAAACGTCGCCGAGTCCTTTATAACCGCGCGCGTCCTTCGCGCCGAGCTTGGTCGCCGTCGAATAGGCGGTCGCCGCGTCCGCGTAGCGAGGCGGGTCTGCGTCCAGAGCGGAGTCTCCGAGCTTGAGTAAGTCCTCGAGGGCTTGGTTCAACCCGGCAGAAGGAGCGGGCGGCTTGCGGGCAGTACGAGGCTTGGTTTTGGTCTTGCTCGACGTGGCGCCGGCTCTCACTCTCTCGCCGGTACTCCCCGACAGGTCGCCCTGCGCCGAGGCCGTGACGCACGGTAGCAACAACAGAAGCAGAACGGGGAGGGGTGCGAGAGAGCGCCTCGGACGTGAAGGGGTGTGCATCTTACTGACTCCTGTCCTCCTTGTGTTTACTCGCGGGCGAGGGCTTAACGGGCCTCCCTCACGAGCCGGAAGCCGAGCGTCGGGTGTTTTGTGGTCGAGGGGATGAACTCCCTGTAGGTTGCCGTGATGGCCTTCTCGCCGCTCGCCTTGCTCTTGTAGGAGCCCCCGCGCATGACGTACATGCCGCCGGGCGCTTTCAGTTCTTTGTTGCCCTCATAGATCGAGGCCTCGGAGGAAGTCCATTCCCAAGCGTTGCCGATCAGGTCGAGCGCGCCCAGCGGCGAAGCGCCTTGTGGGAAAGAGCCGACCGGCTTGGGCGAGTCCGCTTCCACGTTGGCGCGGGCGTCGGCCCACTTGTCGCCCCACGGGTAGCGATTGCCGGAATCAGTGCCGCGCGCGGCGAACTCCCACTCCTCCTCGGTCGGCAGACGGTAGGTCGTGCCGTCCCGGCGCGAACGCCACGCGGCGAAGGCGCGCGCGTCGTCGAGGGAGACGCTCGTGACGGGAAGCTTCTCTTCGCCTACGCGGAAGCTCCCGCCCGCCCAGTGCGGAGGCGGCACGTGGCCGGTTTCGCGCACGAAGTCGGCGTACTCGGCGTTGGTCACCTCCGTGCGGTCTATGCGGAATGCGCCGACCGTGACGGAGTGCGCCGGCCACTGGTTATAGGCCGCGGAGGCCGGGGAGACATCGTTGCGCCCCATCGTGAAAGAGCCGCCCGCCACTTCGACCATGTCGGACTTCGGCGCTGGCCTTGCCGTCTCTCCCGCCGCACTCGCTTCGGCTGCGGACTTTTGGGCCACGGTTTCGGACTTCGCCGGGTAGAAGATATAGACGGTCAGGCCGATGAGAAGAAGCAGCAGCACCGCGCCGCCAGCAGCCAAGTGGATGGGCGACGGAAACCCCGCCTTCAACACACCGCCGTGGATCGGGGATACGCCCCCGGCGTGGCCGTCCGGTACGGACGCGCCTGCCCAGCCCGCGTCAGCCGTGTAAGTGTCGTTCTGTGGAACCGGCCCGGGCGGCGGCCATGCCACGTCGGCCTTCGCCGACTGCGGCGGCGCGACAACTGCCGGCATGGCGGCTTCCGCGTAAGCCGGCTCCACTTGCTTGGCCTGCTCCACTTGCGCTACGGCGACGGGTTTGGCCTCTTCCGCTTTTCGCTTCTCTTCCTCCGCCTTGCGGCGCGCTTCTTCTTCGGCCCGGCGACGTGCATCCTCTTCCGCGCGAAGTCGCTCGGCTTCCTCGGCTTGGCGCTCGGCTTCCTCGGCTTGGCTGCGGGCCTCCTCCGCGCGGCGAGCTTCTTCGGCTAGAAGACGCTGACGCTCTTCCTCTTCGCGGCGACTGCTCTCCTGCTCCTCCGCACGGCGTCGCTCCTCGGCCTTGTGCTTCTCCTCCTCGACCTTGAGCCGCTCCTGCTCCTCGCGTTCGCGGCGAGCCTTCTCTTCCGCGAGGCGGGCGGCCTCCTCTTCGGCGCGCTTGCGCTCCGCCTCTTCCACCTCACGTCGGCGCTCCTCTTCTTCGCGTAGCCGCTGCTCCTCCGCCTCCTGTAACTCCCGCTCCACCTCCTCCCTGTGCCGCCGCGCCTCCGCTTCGGCGGCGCGAGCGGCCTCCACGAGGGCACGCCGTCGTGCATCTTCCTCCGCGCGCTTGCGCGCTTCCTCACGCTGCCGCTCTTCCTCCTCGGCGGCTTTGCGTCTTGCTTCCTCCTCGGCGCGCTTGCGCTCCTCTTCTTCCGCACGTAGGCGCGCTTCTTCCTCTTCCGCGCGAAGTCGCTCGGCTTCCTCGGCTTGGCGGCGGACCCTCTCTTCTTCCTCAAGGCGGCGGCGCTCGTGCTCTCCGGCGCGTGCGGTCTCGCCGCCGCGCGCGACGCGCGTCTGTCTGGGCTGGTCGCCGGTCGAAGGGGAGTGGTCGCCGGATGCGCCCGGCTGGCTTGTCCTCGCCGACGTTTCACCTGAGGTCGGGAAGCTGACCGGCCACGAGTCCGTGTAGGGCGTGGCGGACGGGGCGAAGGGCAATGCGCCTCCGGTGAACGCCTGCTTGACGGAGGTCAGGAGTACGGAGCGGAACTCGCCAGCCGTCTGAAATCTCTCGTCGGGACTTTTAGCGAGGGCGCGCAGGATGACGCGCTCGACCTCGTCGGGGATGTGCGGGGCGAAGGAGCGCGGCGGCGGCGGCAGACTCTCAACCTGCGCCCGCATCAGGTCATACTCGCTGTCGCTCACAAACGGCATGCGCCCGGAGAGCATCTCGTAGAGCAGTATCGCCAAGCTGTAGATGTCCGAGCGAGCGTCCGTCTCGCGCCCGCGTATCTGCTCGGGCGACATGTACTCGATGGTGCCGACGACCTGCCCGTGGTGCGTTAGGTGCGCCGTACCGAGCACGCGCGCGATGCCGAAGTCCGTGACCTTTATCATGCCCGCGCTCGTGAGGATGATGTTGGCGGGCTTGATGTCGCGGTGTATGACGCCATGGCGGTGCGCGTAGTCTATGCCGTCGAGAGTCTGGCAGAAGAGCGGGACGGCGTCCTCGCACATCATCGCGCCCGCGCGCCGGATAACGTGGTCGAGCGTCTCGCCGCGCACGAACTCCATCACCATGAAATAGTCGTGGCCCTGGCGCAGGAAGCTGTAGAGCGTCGCGACGTTCGGGTGATTGAGCTTTGCGAGCGTGACGGCCTCGGAGCGGAAACGCTCGACGACCTGCGGCTGATTGGCAAGCTCTGGCCGCAGGAATTTAATCGCGACCTCGCGCTCGAGCATCATGTCAACGCCGCGGAAGACCGCGCCCATGCCGCCCTCGCCGAGCTTCTCAAGGATTTTGTAGCTTCCGACTACCGTGCCGATCATGATGACTTTCCGAGAGGCCGCGCGCAGGCGGCTTGTGAGTTAACACCGATGACGTGGCCGCGCTGCCGACCGGCGTCAAAGGCTCAGGTCTTGCGGATGCGCGCCTCGTGTCAGACGGACTTTCGCGTCCGTTAGGGAAAGCGTAGGCGCGGCAGCCCTGTTTGGCGTTCGCATTATCCGGCGTGTTGTCAGACGGCGCTTTGAGGCCGATGAGGATTGATCTTCAAGCTCCCGACCCCGACTCAGGTAAAAGAACGGATGGTTAAGTGCATCCCGCGCTGCGGGGCCATGACCGGACGCGCCTAGGTAAGGACGGCGCAGTATACTCCATCCCGCCGAGCGCGCGCCAGCAAATCCTTCGAGCTTCGCGCGACCGCGAGGCCGGCCAGTTCCTTCAAGAGACGTACCGCCGCGGAGCGAGGAAAAGGTGCGCGGACATTTCCGACCGCGTGGTAATTCAGTGTTCCGGCGCGGGTTGGTCAGGCAGTCTGCTTTTCCAGCCGTGCGCGTGCGCGCTGAAGGAAGGCTTGGAGCATCTCCGTGACGCCCTTCTGGAGCGCGGCGCTCAGGCGGCCTTCGCCCGCGAGGGCGGCGAGCGTGTGCAGTTCGCGCGCGCTGCGTCGGCGAAGCTCGACGCGTTGCTCGACGCGTATGCGCGTCGTAGCCCCACGCTCCTCGAAGGTGGCCGAGTAGCGCAGGAAATTCTTGTCCTCGCCGTCGGCGGGCGACCACTCGATGCGCGCAGGATTGTTCGCCGACTGGAAGACGCTGAACGCCTGCCGGATTGAGCCTATGACGGGCACCTCGGCGCGTATCAGCCAGCGCGCGATGCCTTCGGCGTCCGCAGTGATGCGCTCGACGCCCGGCATCAGCTCGACGAAGTTTCTCAAGTCCGCGAAGAACTCGCGCGCACTCTCCGCGCTCGTCCTCCACTCCACCTGTTCGTTGAAAACGGCCCTGATAGCAAACATAATCTTAGTGATAAGTGATGAGTGATACGTGATAAGTGGTTGTCTTTTCTTATCACTTATCACTCATCACTTATCACTCTTAAAAAGCTTTCTCTTTCGCTTCGCGTGTGCTAAGACAGCGTTGATATTAACCCGCTCGCGCCGCCTTTCTCAAATGCGGTCGGCTCGGCTTTCAAATTTGGGCTGGAGTTTCTTTACCGAGGGAGAGACGTGATGAACGGCGGCAACTATCCTACCAGCACGCAGGGCGACGGGCGCTGCCCGCGTTGCGGCGAAGGCGCGCTCAAGGCCTGGTACGAGCTGAGCGAAGACGAGCGCGAGGTGGCGCTCAGGCTGCCCGACTCCGCCGACTTCACGCTCGAAGAGCGCACCGCGCGCCACCGCTTCTGCACGCGCTGCTGGCACGAAGAGCGCACGGGCACGCCGCGCAACGTGTGAGCAATCGGCTTTGATTAAACGCCGGAGTGAGCGTTATGTCAGGAACTCTTTCTTACAAACAATATCTCGACGGGTTGCCGTCCGAACGAAGGGTCGAGGTCGAGAAGGTGTGGCGCGTCGTGCGCGAAAGCATGCCGAAGGGCTACGTCGAGGAGATCGGCCCGAAGTTCATCACCTTCAAGGCGGGCGAGGATTGGTACGTCGCGCTCGCCAGCCAGAAGAACTACATCAGCCTGTACCTGATTCCGCTCTACGTCTTCCCTGAGCTGAAGGCGAAGCTCGACGCGAGCGCGCCGCGCTTAAAGTGCGGGAAGAGCTGCATCAATTTCAAGAAGGCCGATGAGCTGCCGCTCGACGTTATCGCCGAGGTCGTAGGAGCGAACGACGCCGAAGCCTTCATGGAGCACTGCCGGCGGGTGAGAAGTCAGGGCAGCCGGAAGAAAAAATCCAACGGTTGAAAGCCCCGAAGGGGCGTAATGTAAAAGCCTGGGGCAGCGCCCCCGGTATCGAACCGTTAATTTCTTTTCAAGCCCTGAAAGGGCGAAATACTTTATTCCGCCCTTTCAGGGCTTCGTATTCAAAGGTGGTATGAGTTACCCGGCGCGATGCGCCGGGCTATTACATCTCGCCCCTTTGGGGCTTTATAGCCGTTTGCAATTGCGTGAAGCTGGGAGCGCGGGCATCCTTGCCCGCCAACGCGCCTATTGGCGCGTCCATCTTCGCGCCTGCGGCGCTCAAGGCGGGCAGGGATGCCCGCGCTCCCAGCGCTAAGCGGTCGCACTCATTCGCAAATCGCTATAAAACAGACCCTCACATCCCTCTAATCCTAACTAACCTTTTGTGATTCGTTCATAAGCGGCGCGGACGACTGTCATGCGCGCGGCGAGGTCTGCGACGAGCGCGGCGGCGGACTCGTAGCCCATCCAGCGCGCGAGGTCGCGCAAGACGGGGTGGTCTTCGGCCACGGGAAGGCGCGTGGAGCGTCCCGCGACGAGGCGCACGCGGTGATCCAGCTCGCGCAGCAGCGCGTAGCCTTTGCGGAGCGCGTCGAAGTCTTCTTCGCCGATTGATCCTGCTTCGCGCAGACGCAGGAGCGAGGCGCGCGTCGAGCGGTCGTCGCCGGAGTCGGGGACGTGGTCGCGCAGTTGCAGGAAGCGCACGGCGAAGTAAACGTCGAGCATGCCGCCCGGACTGTACTTGATGTCGGTCGCCTGTGAGACGTTGCGGCCCGCGCGCTCTGTCTCCAGACGCTCGCGCACGCGGCGCGTCTCCGCGCGCAAGTGCTCGCCGCCCGCACTCCGCGCGGCTTCGTGTATGGCCGCGCGCGCCTCCCCCTCGACCCCGCGCCCGAATTCGAGGTCGCCCGCGACGGCGCGCAGCTTGACCTGCGCCAGCCACTCCCACGCGCCCGCGCGCTCGCCGAGGTAACTGATGAACGCCTGCGACGAGATGGCGAGCGCGCCGTTTTTGCCGTCGGGGCGAAGGCGCAAATCAACGCGGTAGAGGTGGCCGTCGCGCGTGAGACTTGAGAGCGCGACTACGACAAGCTCGACCATGCGCGCGTATGCCTGCTCGCACGTCATCCCCTCGACGGGCGACGGGCAGGCCGGGTCGTAAACCATCACGAGGTCGAGGTCGGAGCCGTAGTCCATTCCGCCGCTGCCGAGTCTGCCGAGTCCGAGCGCGGCGAGGCGCGGCCCCGCGGCGAGTCGTCCGTGGCGTCGCGCAAGCTCGCGCCGCGCGACTAAGAGCGCGACGTTGATCGAAGCCGAGGCGAGCGAGGTCTGGAGCGCGTTCGACTCGGCCTGCGTCAAATCGCCTGCAACGTCGCGCGCGCCGATCTCTACGACGAGGTGCGTCCAAGCGCGGCGGAGCGCGGACAGCTCCGCTCCGAAGGCGGCTTCGGCGTCAACCGCCGAGCGCATAAGCATCCTCTGGTCGCGCGCCCTCACGACTTCGACGGGCGTTGCGACGGAAGGGATGAGCGCGGGGCTGCCGGTCAGAATCTCGCCGAAGAATTCGGACGCGCCGCAGAGACGCACAAGCTCGCGCAATGTAGAGTCGGAGAGTGCGACCCGCCCGCCGAATTTTTCGAGCGAGGCCGCGACGCGCGCGACGAACGTCAAAGCGCGACGCGGGTTGAGCGAGCGCGCCGCCTCGTCACTCAACTCGCGCGCGAGCCGCACGACCTCGACGCCGCTCTCTTCACTTGCGTCCGCCATGTGCCGCGCGAAAACTCTGGCCGCCGCTTCCGCCGACGCGGCCTGCGCCTCGGCTTCGACAAGCGGCTCTCGAATCGCGCGCCCCGCGTTTGGCGCGTCTGATGCTCTCGCGGTCAGGCCCGACGCGTTCACCGGGTTACGCGCGCCCGCCGTCTCTTGCGATTCGCTTCCCAAGCTTCCCGCGTCGCCGAAGACGCGCGCGTAAGCGCGGCTGACGTTCGAGGTGTGCAGGCGGAGCGCGCGGTCGAAATCCTCGCGCGCCCCCGCGCCCTCGAAGTGCATACGGCGCGCGAGCAGTGCGCGGCGCTCGGCTTCGTCGGGCACGGAATGCGTCTGAAGGCCATGCTCCATCTGCACTCGATGCTCAAGCGTTCGCAGGAAAGTGTATGCGTCGGAAAGCTCGCCGCGCTCGCGCTCGGTGATTAGCCCGCGGTCTGCGAGACGGCCCAAACTGATGAGTGTGTGCGGCGCGTGGAGCCACGGGTCGCGCCCGCCGTGCGCGAGTTGGAGCGCCTGCGCGATGAACTCGATCTCGCGTATGCCGCCGCGACCGAGCTTGACGTTGAAGCCGCGCGACTCGTCCGTGTGAAAGCGGTCTATCTTCTGCTTGGCGAGACGCACGTGCATGAGCGCGCGCTCGACCGTCTCGTCGGGCCGGTAGACGCGCGCGCGCACGCCTTCCGCGAAGCGCGCGAAGAGTTGCGACGAGCCTGCCGCCGCGCGCGAGCGTATGAGAACTTGAAGCTCCCACGCGTGCGCCGTCTCGTGGTAGTAGCGCAGGGCTTCCGAGAGCGAGACGGCGAGCGCGCCGTCGCGACCGTGCGGCCTGAGACGCAAGTCAACGCGGTAGGCCGCGCCCTCGCCCGCCTGACTCCCGACGATGCGGCTGACGCGCTCGGCGAGCTTGCAGAAGAACTCTCGGTTCGTGACCGCGCCGCGCTCGCCCGCGCCCGAAGTCTCGCCGTCGTCGGAGTAGAGGAACAGGAGGTCTATGTCCGAAGAGTAGTTCAGCTCGCGCGAGCCGAGCTTGCCGAGGGCGACGACGCACGCGCTCGCCGTCGTCGTTCGGCCACGCTCGTCCGTGCATTGCGGCGCACCGTAGAGGTTCTCAAGCTCCTGCCGCGCAAGGTCGAGCGCGTAGCGCAGAGCGGAGTCGGCGAGGTTCGACAGCTCCTCGGTCGTCTCGACGAGCGTCGTCGCGTGGCGTATGTCGTGAAGGTATACGCGCAACAATTCGCGCCGACGAAAGCGCGCGAGCGTGGCCTGCGCGCCGTCTCGCGTGTGCGTGAGCGCAAAACGCGCGAGATGTTCGCCCAACTCTTCGGTCTCGCGCACGCGCGTCAAAACTTTCTCGCGCGCGAGCCAAGCGAGGTATTCGGGGTTCTGCTCAATCGTCGTCGCCAGCAGCGGACTCCAAGCGGCCAGCGCGAGCGCGTCCGACAGAAGCCCCTCGTCGCGCTCGAATGCGCGCGCGGCTCGCGGATGCTCAGTCGTCACGCGCTCGAAGAAGAGGCGCGCGCCTTCGGGGTCGGGCAGCTCGCGCACGAGCGCATTGAGTTTTGCTTCGTTGATGAACAAGGCAGGTAAAACATAAAACAGGGACGGGCGGAATGGGAAGAAGGCAAGAGGCAAAAGGCAAAAGGCAAAAATGAAGATGACAGCCAGCGTGGCTCTCGTCTTTCACTTTTGCCTTTTGCCTTTTGCCTTCCCTTAGATGTCGAAGTAGAGCGCGTACTCCAGCGGGTGCGGGCGCATACGCATCGGGTTGATCTCCTTCTCGCGCTTGTACGTGATCCAGCGGTCAATGAGCTGCGGCGTGAAGACCTCGCCTTTGAGCAGGAACTCGTGGTCGTTCTCCAAAGCCTTCAGTGACTCGTCGAGCGAGCCGGGCAAAGAGGGGACGTTCTTCAGCTCTTCGGGCGCGAGGTCGTAGATGTCCTTGTCGAGCGGCTCGCCCGGATCAATGCGGTTCTGCACGCCGTCGAGTCCCGCCATGAGCATCGCCGAGAAGGCGAGATACGGGTTGCACGAAGGGTCGGGCGGACGGAACTCAAGCCGCTTGAGCTTCGGGTTGGTCGAGAACATCGGGATGCGTATCGCTGCCGAGCGATTGCGCGCCGAGTAGGCCAGATTCACGGGAGCCTCGAAGCCCGGCACGAGTCGCTTGTAGCTGTTCGTCGTCGGCGCGGCGAACGCGACGACCGCCGCCGCGTGCTTCAAGAGGCCGCCGATGTACCAGCGCGCGATGTCCGAGAGGCCCGCGTAGCCGTCGCCCGCGAACAGAGGCTTCTCGCCTTTCCAAAGCGACTGGTGACAGTGCATGCCGCTGCCGTTGTCGCCGTACATCGGCTTCGGCATGAACGTCGCGGTCTTGCCGTACTGGTGCGCGGTGTTCCGCACGACGTACTTGAAGAGTTGCAGGTTGTCGGCGGTGCCGAGCATCGTCGAGTAGCGAAAGTCAATCTCGCACTGGCCCGCGCTCGCGACTTCGTGGTGGTGGCACTCGACCGTGATGCCGACCTGTTCGAGCGTGAGCGAAATCTCGGAGCGCAGGTCTGAAAGAGAGTCGGCGGGAGGGACAGGCACGTAGCCCTCCTTGTTGCGTATGCGGTAGCCCGAGTTCGGCCCGCGCCACTCGTCCTCTGCGCGACCGGAACTCCAGTGGCCCTCGTCGGAGTGGATGCGGAAGCCGCTGTGGTGCGGCTCGTTGTTGACTTCGACGCCGTCGAAGATGAAGAACTCGGCTTCGGGGCCGAAGTTGACCGTGTCGGCGATGCCCGTAAAGCGCAGATAACTTTCGGCGCGCTGCGCGACCGAGCGCGGGTCGAGGCCGTAGCCCTCTTTCGTTATCGGGTCAACCGCGTTTGCGATGACGCACAACGTCGGCTCTTCAGAGAACGGGTCCATCCAGACGCGGCCCGCGTCCGGGATAAGCAGCATGTCGGACTCGTGAATCGAGGCCCAGCCGCGCAAGGAAGATGCGTCGAAGCCGAAGCCGTCCTCGAACGAGCCGTCGTCAAGCTCGTGTATGGGAAACGTCAGGTGGTGCCACGCCCCGACGAGGTCTGTGAAACGAACCGAGACGAACTTCGCCTCTTGGTCTTCGGCATACTTCAAGGCCGCTTTTGCGTCCATATTTTCTCCTGAATGTGTTTTGCAGGGGGTGGAAGGTGTTGGCCGCCTTTCGGCGGCACGTGCGGTGCTGCGGAAACGAGAACGGGGTGTGCGTCATACAAGCCGGACGCTGTAAAAAGCTCGCATTATAGCCACGCGCACGCGCCTGTCAAGCCTTTCGCTTCGCGCACGCGAACGAAGAAAACCAGCGCGCCCGATTGCCGCCAGATAAACCTTTCTCGCACGCTATTTAGCCCGTTTCCACCCTTAAAAAAATAGTTTTTGACCGCCCCTCGCTTTTCTGTTAAATTCCCCGATTAAGTTTTCCAATCCAGATGACTTCAAACCGCACAGGCGCCCGAACAAGGGGCTGACCCCCGCAAAGTTTGCCCGGACACCGCGAGCCGACAAGGGAGGCAGGAGAGACTAGAAGTTGACCACGGCCATCGAACAGACGCTTGAAACCTACGGCATCGAGAATTGGGGAGCCGGCTACTTCGGCATTAATCGTAAGGGCAACCTCATAGTTCATCCCTCGGAGACCGACCAGACGCGCGCGGCGGACGTGCGCGAGATAATAGACGACCTACGGCGGCGCGGCATCACGACGCCCGTGCTGCTCCGCTTCCCGCAGCTCGTCACGGCGCAGGTTCGCAAGCTCCAACGCGCCTTCCAACGCTCGATACGCGAGTATGAGTATCAGGGCGCGCACATGTGCGTCTATCCGATGAAGGTCAACCAGAACCGCGCGGTCGTCGAGGAATATCTGCGCGAGGGCACGCGCTACGACTTCGGCCTCGAAGCCGGCTCGAAGGCCGAGCTGTACGGCGCGCTCGCGATGGAGCAGTCGGCGGACAGCCTGCTTGTCTTAAACGGCTTCAAGGACGAGGAGTTCATCGAGCTTGCTTTCCTCGGCGCGCGGTCGGGGAAGCGCGTCGTCATCGTCATCGAGAAGCTGAACGAGCTTGACCACATACTCAAGGTCGCCGAGCGATACGAAAGCGGCGACATGCCGATGGTGGGCCTGCGGGTCAAGCTCTACTCGAAAGGGTCTGGGCGCTGGGAGAAGTCGGGCGGCGAGGCCGCGAAGTTCGGGCTGACGACGACGGAGATGCTTGAGACCATCCGACGCATGCAGGAAGAGGGGCGCATTGACATGCTCAAGCTCCTGCACTTCCACATCGGCTCGCAGCTCACGGACATCAAGCGCATTAAGAACGCGATGAAGGAGGCCGCGCGCGTCTACTCGAAAATTCATCAGATGAAAGTGCCCGTCGAGCTTCTGGACGTGGGCGGCGGCATGGCCGTTGACTACGACGGCTCGAAGACCGCGTTCGAGTCTTCGGCCAACTACTCGGCGCAGGAGTTCGCGAACGACGTTGTCTACACGATCATGCAGGTCTGCGACGACGAGAACGTCCCGCACCCGACGATCATTCAGGAGTCGGGCCGTTACCTTTCGGCCTACCACGCGATAGTCGTCACAAACGTTCTCAGCGAGATCGAGACCGTGGTAGAGGACATCACGCCCATCGAGGTTGACGAGGACGACCCGCAGGTCGTCATAGAGCTGGCCGACCTTCGCGAGACGATCACGGTCAAGAACTACCGCGAGTTCTACCACGACGCGCTTGAGCATCGCGACGAGCTGTTCACGCTCTTCAACTTGGGCCTCATCACTCTGGAAGATCGCGCGAAGGGCGAGGTCTTGTTCTGGGACGTGTGCGAGCGTGCGGACAAGCACGCGCAGGCCGCGAAGTACGTGTCCGAGGAGTTCACGGAGCTGCGCCGTCTCCTGCGCGCCAAGTACCTGACGAACTTCTCCGTCTTCCGCTCTGTGCCCGACCACTGGGCGCTCGACCAGCTTTTCCCGATCATCCCCATCCACCGTCTGAACAAGCCCGCGACCGAGTACGCAACGCTCTGCGACATCACTTGCGACTCGGACGGCGTGGTGGACAAGTTCGTTGACCTGCACGACGTGAAGCAGGTTCTCGAACTGCACAAGCTCATCGAGGGCGAGCCGTACTACATCGCCTTCATGCTCGTCGGCGCGTATCAAGAGGTGATGGGCAACAATCACAACCTCTTCGGAGCGCCCAACGAGGCGCACATACACATTGACGAGGACGGCTATCTGATAAAGAAGGTCGTGCGCGGCACGACCGTCGGCGAGGCGCTCGAGCGCGCCCGCTACGAGCGCGGCCAGCTCCACGAGGGCTTCCGCCGACTGGTCGCGCAGCGCGTCAAGCGCGGCGGCCTCACAGAGGCCGAGGGCGCGGAGATGGTCGAGTCCTACGAGTCGCGCATCAACGCTTACACATACCTCTCCGTCAACGGCGGGGAAGAAGAGAAACGCCGGAGGAGGTAAATGGTGAATGGTGAATGGTGAATGGTTTTGCCTTTTTAGCTAGCCGGTGATTTATCATTCAGTCGAGTAACGCTCAACCGCCATTCACCATTCACCATTTACCATTCACCAAAGGATCGAAAATGGTTACTCAACGTAAACCGCGAGCCACGAAGTACCTGA
>DASQLL010000332.1:0-14425 GCA_035630035.1 Pyrinomonadaceae bacterium
CTTTTCGCAACGGATTGTGTTGTAATTGACGACGCCTTAACAATCCATCTGAGACAGACGAGACAAGAAGAACTTTCTCTTGCCGCGCGCGCACAACATGAAACACTTGAATAGTCTTCTGGAAAACAATAGAGCTTGGGCCGAGAAGATCAAGGCTCAGCAGCCGGATTTCTTTGAGACGTTGTCGAAACAGCAGTCGCCCAAATGCTTGTGGGTCGGCTGCTCCGACAGTCGCGTTCCGGCCAACGAAATCGTCAACCTCCTGCCGGGAGAGCTGTTCGTTCATCGCAACGTCGCGAACGTCGTGGTGCATACGGACTTGAACTGTCTATCAGTGATGCAGTACGCGGTGGACGTGCTCGAAGTGAAGCACATCATCGTGTGCGGGCATTACGGCTGCGGCGGCGTGAAGGCCGCGCTGCACAACTACAAGTTGGGACTGATTGATAACTGGCTGCGGCACGTTCAGGACGTGAGGGAAAAACATTCGACGCTGCTCGCCGGAGTCGGCGACGAGTCGGAGCGTCTGGACAGATTGTGTGAGCTGAATGTGATCGAGCAGGTTTTGAACGTCTGCCAGACGACGATTGTGCAAAACGCTTGGGAGCGCGGGCAGGAGTTGGCCGTGCATGGTTGGGTTTACGGATTGAGCGACGGGCTTCTGCGTGATTTGAATATCGGCACCGCCGGTCAGGACGAGTTGGCGACGGTCTACAACAACGCCATAGCCGTCTGCGCTCGCGTCGCAGACGCCTGACGGATCGCCGGAGCCGACCGCGAGTTAGCATCTCTCTCATCAAGCGGCTTTGGCCGAGCTACCGGAGAACGATCTATCGCGACGCTTCACCTAATGTGCGGTCTCCCCTGCTCAGGAAAGACCACGCTCGCGAAGCGCATCGAGCGCGAGCGCAACGCGCTACGCCTGACGCCCGACGAGTGGATAGCGCGGCTGTTCGGCGCTGATGTCGCGGGCGAGGCGCTCGACGCGGCGCGCGACCCCATGGAAGCGGCGCTGTGGGAGCTTGCGGCTCGCGTTCTCGCGCTCGGCGTTGATGTCATTCTGGACTTCGGTTTCTGGGCGCGCGCCGAGCGAGACGAGTTTCGACGAAGGGCGGCTGGGCTTGGCGCGCGCAGCGAGCTTCATTTTACGGACGCGCCCGAAGACGTTCTGCTAACTCGTCTCGCCGCGAGAAACGCCGAGCCGCCGCCGGGCACATTCTGGATAGACGAGGCACGGCTACGGCTTTGGTCGAGTCTGTTCGAGCCTCCGACCGAGGACGAGCTAAGGAGAAGTTAAGTGACGTGCGAGATTACCTACGAGACGAATCTGCGCGACGTTGATTGGGCCGAGATGAAGGCGACGCTGGCCGGGGACGATTTCGACAACGGGCGCACGCCCGGGCAGTTGCGCGCGTCGTTCGAGCAGAGCTACGCCTCGGTGGTCGCTTACGACGGCGCGCGCATCGTCGGCACGGCGCGCGTCCTGTCGGACGGGGTCTGCAACGCATACGTCGTGGACGTTTGGACGCACACGCCTTACCGCCGTCGCGGCATCGCGCGGAGGATGATCGAGACGCTTGAGGCCCGCCTCGGAGGGCAGCACGTTTACCTCTTCACGGACGACGCCGCGGATTTTTACAGGAAGCTCGGCTTTGCGGAGCAGCCAACGGGGATGAGCAAAGTCGTGGGCGTGTGGCTGCGGAACGACGGGTGAGCGTTGCTTTCAAACTCCGCACCGGCTTCACCGCTCGGACGAGAGCAATTTTCAGTTGAGTGAAGAGCAAGACAGCTCACCGCAGAGGCGCAGAGGACGCAGAGCTTACGCAGAGGGTTGAGTATTTCTCTGCGCTTCCTCTGCGTCCTCTGCGCCTCTGCGGTGAGTTCTCCCCACACTACACTCAAGCGAAAAGCGATATAGAACGCGCGGCGGGATTGAAGCGGAAGGGTGATTTATGCTTTGACGCTCATCCGACGCTCTCTTTGATAACGCTCACAAGCTCCAGCACGTCGCCTTCGGTCGTGTCGAACGAGCACATCAGACGCACCTCGGAAGTCTCTTCGTTCCAGACGTAGAAGAAGAAACGCTTTTGGATGGAGGCGACTTGCTCGCGCGGGATGAGCGCGAAGACGGCGTTGGCCTCGACCCTCCGCGTGATTTTGACGCGCGGTATTCGTTCAAGCTCTGACGCGAGAAGCCGCGCCATGCGGTTGGCGTGCGCGGCATTCTGAAGCCAGAGGTCTTCCGCGAGAAGCGCGTCGAACTGCGCCGCGATGAAGCGCATCTTCGAGGGGAGCTGCGCGCCTTGCTTGCGCGTGAACTTGAAGTCGCGCGCGCGCCCGGCGTCGAAGAAGACGACAGCCTCGCCGTACATCATCCCGTTCTTCGTCCCGCCGAAGCTCAAAACGTCCACGCCCGCTTCGGTCGTCAGCTCTCGCAAGCTAACGCCGAGATGCGCCGCCGCGTTCGCTATCCGCGCGCCGTCAACGTGCAGGAGCATCCCGCGCGTGCGCGCGAAATCGGCGAGAGCTTTTATCTCTGCGTCCGTGTAGACCGTGCCCAGCTCGGTCGCCTGCGAGATGGAGACGACGCGCGGCTGCACGTGGTGCTGGTCGCCCGCGCGCGCGAGCAGCGGCTCGACCTCGGCGGGCGTGAGCTTGCCGTCCGTCGTCGCGAGCGCGAGCAGCTTGCAGCCCGCGAACCGCTCCGGCGCACCGCACTCGTCCACGTTGATGTGCGCCGTCTCCGCGCAGACGATTGCCTCGTGCGGTCGCGTTATCGCCGCGAGTCCCGTGACGTTCGCGCCCGTCCCGCCGAAGACGAAGAAGACCTCTATTCCTTCGCCGAACTGCTCGCGGAAGCGCGCCTCAGCCGCCTCCGTGAACTCGTCGTCGCCGTAGGCCAGCACGTGCCCGCCGTTGGCCGACAGCAGAGCTTCCATCACGCGCGTGTGGACGCCCGCGTTGTTGTCGCTCGCGAATCCTCGCTTTGCGCTCATACTCTTGATGAAGAAATTAATCTACGACGAAAAATTTAACAGGGATGGACAGGATAAGCAGGATTTGGAATTTGGAATTTCAAATCTCAGATTTCTTTCCTGCTTTTCATCCTGTCCATCCTGTCCATCCCTGTTAATGATTCTCCCGCAACCGGAGCAAGCCACAGGCGGGATATGTTTTCGTGTTACGGAATGCCGACGCCGTTTAGTTCCAGAACCTTCGCGCGCGAGCGCGGCGGCAGTTGCGCGTACATCTCCGTGAAGGCGGCGTTCGTCCAGCCGAAGCCGATCTCGTTCGAGCTGTAGCCGAAGCGCAGGCCCGCGCCGAGGCTTGAGGTGCGCCGCTCTACGTCGTACTTCTCGACAATCGTGTTGTGTTCGATGAAGTCCTTGAGTACGAGCGATAGGAAGTTCACGGAGACGCGCTCGGCCTCTTTGTTGTAACCGTAGCGGCGCAATCCCTCGACCGCGATGAGCTGCGTCGGCGCCCATCCGAAGGGCGCGTCCCACTGGCTGCCGGAAACGTTCGTGCTGGTCAGAAGTCCGCCCGCGCGCTCGAACAGGCGCAGGTTCGACGCGACGCGCGCCGCCTGTCGCGGCGTGGCTATCCCGGCCCAGAGCGGGTAGAAGGTCGTGACGAACGGGTAACGCCTGATCTGCCTCTTCTCGAAGTTGTAATCGTAATAAAGCCCTTCGCGCTCGTCCCACATCAGCCGGTTGACTTTCTCGCGCCGTGCCGCGGCGCGCGTCTCCCACACACGTGCGTCGCGCGCGCGACCGGCGAGACGATAGATGCGCGCCGCGTCGCGCTCCATCACGTAGAGCAGCGAGTTGAGGCAGACTGGGTTGTAGCTCGTGATGTCTGCGCTGAACGGGCCGAAGCGGTTCGACGGGTCGAAGCCCGACTCGCGCATCGAGCGGTCGCCTTTATAAAAGTCCGCGGTCAGCTCGCCCGTCGCGCGGTCGTAAAATTTCGTAACGTCGTAGTCTTTAATCTCGTGCGTGCGATAAAACTCCTTCACGCGGTCGTAGTGTGTGCGGCCTTCGGCGTCGCGCTCGTCCGATACGACTTCGGGCGCGGGGCCTTCGCCGAGATCGTAGTAGCGCGCGAGGCCCG
Source organism: Pyrinomonadaceae bacterium (assembly GCA_035630035.1). Taxonomy (GTDB): domain Bacteria; phylum Acidobacteriota; class Blastocatellia; order Pyrinomonadales; family Pyrinomonadaceae; genus QHXN01. Next base: position 4,114 of record DASQLL010000332.1, read on the forward strand.
TCTCCGGCGTGAGGTGCGGAGCCTGAGTCCAGAAGCGGTAATACTTTTCGAGTTGGGGAAGAGTGCGGCGCAGCCAAGCGCGGTCAGGCCCGCGCTCGTAGACGCCGAGTATCATGCGCGTCAGAAAAGGCGGCTGCGAGCGCGTCAGGTAGTACGTGCGGTTGGCGTTTAGAATCTGCCCGTAGAACTCGATCTCGTAAAGAAAATTCTCGACCATGTCGCGCGCTCGCGCCGTCTCGCCGTCGCGCAGCAGGCCGACCTGTATGAAGTAGCTGTCCCACCCGTACATCTCGTTGAAGCGACCGCCGGGCACGACGTAAGGGCGCGGCAGATAGAGCAGCGCCGGCTCGGCGCGCGCCGCATCAAAGGGAAGCTCTCGCAGCTCGACGCGCGCAAAGTCCGCCGCCGTCATCTGCGCCAAGAGCGCGCCCTCGATTGCTTTCAGATTCCCACCGCGCGGAAAGTAGACGGGCCAGCGACTCCCCGTCGCGCGCTTGAACTTCGGGTCGGGCGCGGCTGCTGCCAGATCGCTGCTTGAGCGCGTGAGCGTGTGCCAGCTACGGCGTATGTACGCGCGCGCGGCGGCGAGTTGCGCGGGCGTGGCACGGCTCTGCGCTCGCGCGGGCGCGAGGCCCGCGAGGAGCAGAATTATGATGAGCGGCGCGAGGACGAGACTCCGCAAAGTGCGAGCGCGCGGCGTGTGTTTATCCATCGGCGTTCCTACCGAGATGCTGCAAGGTTGAGGGCGTAGCTTTTCATCCATCCCGCCCCCGTGTCAACAATTCACGAAGGCGCGGCCTTCATTCCGTCGCGTTGCACGCTGCTCGCCATGCGCCGCCTTGACCTTTGCGCGCGATGCGTTGATTCTTGCGCGCGTATGGCTGAAACACTACAGGCGACCGGGGCGGTCGCGCCCACCGAAGAGATAAGGTCGCACTTCCCCGCGCTTGAGCGCGAGCACGAAGGCACGCGCGTCGCGTACTTCGACGGCCCCGGCGGCACGCAAGTCCCGCGCGCGGTGGTCGAGTCCGTGTCCGATTACCTTTATCATCACAACGCCAACACGCACTGGGCCTATCCGACGAGCGCGGAGACCGATGAGATAATCGAGCGGTCGCGCGCTGGGCTGGCGGACTTCCTCAACGCTTCGCCCTCGGAGATAGTCTTCGGCGCGAACGCGACGACGCTCGCCTTCCACGTCTCGCGCACGCTCGGTCGCACGTTCGAGGCGGGCGACGAGATCGTCGTCACGGAGCTAGACCACCACGCCAACGTCGCGCCGTGGCATGCTCTTGAGCGCGAGCGCGGCATAGTCTTGCGCGTCGTCCGCATGGACACAGAGACGGGCGCGCTCGACTGGGACGACTTCGAGAGCAAAGTTAACGCTAGCACCAAGGTCGTCGCCATCGGCGCGGCCTCGAACGCGCTCGGCACGCTCAACGACCTTGCGCGCGCGGGCCGGCTCACCGAAGAAGTGTGCGCCTACATGTTCGTGGACGCGGTTCACTACGCGCCGCACCAACTCGTGGACGTGCGCGCGATGCGCTGCGACTTTTTAGTCTGCTCGGCCTACAAGTTCTACGGCCCGCACGTCGGCGCGATGTTCTGCCGCCGCGAGCTTCTCGACTCGCTCCCCTTCCCGAAGCTCATCCCCGCGCCCGACTACGCGCCCGAAGTCGCGGAGACCGGAACGCAGAATCACGAAGGCATCGCGGGCGCAGCGGCAGCCGTCGAGTTCCTCGCCTCTCTCGCGCCGGGCGGGACACGTCGCGAGCGCCTGCGCTACGCCTTCGACGCGCTCCACGCGCGCGGCGCGGCTTTGACACGAAAGATGTGGGACGGCCTCTCTAGGGTTGAAGGCGTGACGCTCTACGGCCCGCGGGCAGACGAACCGCGCACGCCGACCGTGGCCTTCACCGTCAGAGGCGTCACGTCAACGGACGTTGCGCGCAGTCTCGCAGCGCGCGGCGTCTTCGTCTCGCACGGAGACTTTTACGCGGCAACGGTCGTTGAGCGTCTTGAGCTTGGGCCGGAGGGCTTAGTGCGCGCGGGCTGCGCCTGCTACACGAACGAAGAAGAGGTCGAGCGATTGATTGAAGGCGTGCGCGAGGTTACGCGCAATGGAGGCCAAGCTGAAAACCCGTTCTCATAGTAGGATTCAAAATTTCTGGTACCTTAATATTTTACCGTCAGTGGTGGATATTATGACCTCATTAGCCTCAACTTTGCCAGTAAACGACTTATCGGGTGTTCTGTAACTTTCAATGCCCTTCGTGTTGGGGGTTTTCTTTTTTTCTTGTTTAGGTACGTTAACTAGAAATCCTTCGCTCGTCTGCGTCCATGTGCCAGTAAACTTCGCGGACATATGACCGTCTGAATCTAAGAAGCGGGCCTCATAAATACCTCCTTCGAGTAACACATTTACGACTACCATAGTAATTCCGGATCCCTCCCAAGACAATTGATTTTTCCACATTAAGCCAGCTAAGCCTGCTGGTTTTACAGGCGCGTCGCTATTAGACAGTTTGTTGGCAGACTCTGGGTTGGGAGGACTTGAGATACGTCGCCGCGCCAAGCCTGCAAACTGTCCGTTCGGATACTTCTCTAGATATTCTTTGAAATCTTCGGAGGCGGTGCTGTTCTTGATCGTCTCCCAGAAACTCAACTCGACAGCGGCGGGATCGAATGTCCCCGTGGTCGGCGCCTTCACCGTCACCTCGACGATCTTGCCGTCCGCCGTCTTGACGCGCACGAAGACGAAGTCGCCGCTCTCGTGACCGGAGTTACGCAGAGGGCTGTACTCCGGCGTCTGGCTCGCGCGCCCCGCCACCGTCTCCTCGACGAACTCGCGGTAAAGCTCGGCGGCGGTGAACTCGTTCTTCTCCGTCTGCCGCAGCCCGCGCATAAGCGCGCTCGCAAACACCGAGTGGTTGCCGACGCCGCCTTCGTCCGCCACAGGCTCGTTCCCGCCCGACGCCATCAGCGTGCGCGAGCGTCCCGCCGCCATCTTCTGCAAATAGCGCTCGCGAATCGCGGGGACGGACGAGATAACGTCAAGCCCGCGCGTCAGCGTTCCCGAATAGCAACTGTCGGAAACTATCATGACGTGCTTGGCGGGGATGCCCTTGATGTTGCTCGTGATGTCGTCGGCGCTTATCCAGTTCGAGTTGTCGTCGCGGTCTGCGTCAACGGGGAGCCAGTAAGCCTTGTCAATCTCCTTGTCGTTCACGCCGTGGCCCGCGTAGTAGATGAGCAGGTTGGCGTCCGCGTCCAACTCTCTGCGGTACGAGTTCAGCGCCGCGATGATCTGCTGGCGCGTCGCGTTCAGGAGCAGACGAGTCTGGAAGCCGTATTGCTCTCTGAGAATCGCCTTAACCGCCCGCGCATCGTTCTCGGCGGTCTTGAGGTGCGGGACGTTCTTGTACACGTTGTTGCCTATGACGAGCGCGTGGTAACGCCCCGCCTTAGCGGTCGAGCCTGACCCGCCGGCATCTTGCGTCCGCGCGCCGGTGGGCGGCATTACGGAGACGCACAGAAGAACTACGACGCAAAGAAGCGGGAAGGGGCGAGTCGCTTTCATGAGAGCCTCCACGAATACTACGAGGGCGGGAAACAGGTTTTGACTGGCCGCGAGCCGTTCGGGCCGGCTCGCAGGTCGGGTAAACATAGATTGACGCCGCGGCGAGTGTCAATCTTTTCGGCGCACGAGGACGGGCGACCACGCGCGTCAGAACCGGGAGCGGTAGCGACCGGGTGCGGCGCGCTCTGCGGCTCAAGCCGGGGCATAAGCAAAGACCTACCCGGTCGCTACCGCTCCCGGTTCTGACGCGTCCTTAACCGCGTTGATGAAGTCGGCGAGCAGACCGTAGGAAGTGCTTTTCAGATTCGGCTCATGCGCGACGAGCGTGAGGCCGCGCAGTACGTCAAGCTCGAAGTTGACGGCGAGCGACGTTCCGCCGACTCCGGCGAAAGGCTCGCGCGCGGCGATGCGTTCGGGCCGCACGCTTGCCGCGACGCTTCCGTCTTCATTCAAACGCGCGCGCGCCAACAGCTTGTACGGCTCACCTGCGGCGTGAGCCGCGCGCACCTCTTCGTCCTTCAGCCCTCGTATGCCTTCGCGCCTCACGTCTTCGAGGCGAAGCCGCGCGCCCATAAGCACGTTCGCGAGCGCGCATACTTTAACCGACGCGTCCCAGCCGTCAACGTCGTGCGCGGGGTCTGTCTCGGTGACGCCGAGCGATTGCGCGCGGCGGACGCCTTCGTCGAACGTGCGGCCCGCCCCGATCTCTTCGAGGATGAGCGTGGTCGTGGAGTTGAGCAATCCGCTGAAGGCGACGAGCCGCGCCGTCGGCAGGGTCTCGCGGAAGAGCGAGAAGACGGGTAGGCAGTCGGCCACGGTGGCGTCGAACATGAAACGCCGCCCGCGCGCGCGCGCCAAGCTCGATAGCTCGCGGTGCGCGTGAACTATCGTGCCCTTGTTGGCGGTGACGACGTGCGCGCCCATCTCCAGAGCGGCGCGCGCGTGCGTGATCGCAGGCTCGCCCGTCAGAGGCTTTAGCGAGGTCGTCTCGAACAGAACATCGCAAGCGCCGGCAGCGAGCCATTCGGCGACGCTCGCGGGCGGCGGCGAGACGCGCTGCACGAGCGCGCCCGACAGAAGCTCCGCCACAGGGAAGCCTTCCGGCGCGGCGAGCCAGCCCATTCGCCGCGTCGCGACGCCCGTGACTCGCCACTCCAGACGGAACTGCGCGCGCATCTCTTCGCTCTTCTCGACGAGCAGCGCGGCGAGCGCGCGCCCGACGTTGCCGAAGCCGAGCAGGCACAGATTGAAAGTTTTCATGTTGATTTTCCGTCCTCGTTGCGAGATGCTTGCCGCCGCCCGAAGCAGTTTGCGAATGTGAGCGCGGCACAGCACCCAGAGGGTAACGAGCGGGCGCATCATGCTGAGGGAATTAACATGGATGGACAGGATAGGCAGGATAAAAGACTTAAGATTTAAAATCCTCAATCCTGTTCATCCTGTCCATCCATGTTAATTCTTCCCCTGTATAGCTCAGACCCACGAGGCTAACGCTCGCGGTACTGTAACTGCCGCGCTCTCGCCCTTGCAATCAGCTCAGGGCCGCTCCTCCATTTTCTACTACGCGAAGAGAGACCGTACACAATGGCTCGAAAAAAGCGACGCGAAAACTCTTGTATGAACCGTCGGAAATTCCTGCGCGCGGGGCTACTGGGCGGCATCGCCGCAGCCGTCGTCACCCCGCGTCTAGCGCGCGCCGTCGCGAGCGTGCCGGGCGCGACGCCGAGGCCCGGAGTCATCTTCGAGTGGGAAGAAGTAACCTCCGCCGAACTACAACAGTGGATGTCGTCGGGCAAGCAGACGGCGCGCAAGATCGTCGAAAAATACCTCGCGCGCATCGAGGAGGTTGACCGTCGCGGCCCCGCGCTTAACTCCGTCATCGAGACGAACCCTGACGCATACGCAATCGCCGACGCGCTCGACCGCGAGCGCAAGGGCGGACGTGTTCGTGGGCCTCTGCACGGCGTCCCCGTCCTCATCAAAGACAACATAGACACGGCAGACCGTATGATGACGACCGCAGGCTCGCTCGCGCTCGTCGGGGCAAGGCCGCGGCAGGACGCTTTCATCGTCGAGCGTCTGCGCGAGGCAGGGGCGGTCATCATCGGCAAGACTAACTTGAGCGAGTGGGCCAACTTTCGCTCGACGCATTCGTCGAGCGGTTGGAGCGGGCGCGGCGGGCAGACGCGCAACCCTTACGCGCTCGACCGAAACCCCTGCGGCTCAAGCTCCGGTTCGGGCGCGGCGGTCTCGGCGAACCTCTGTATCGCGGCGGTCGGCACGGAGACGGACGGCTCAATCGTCTGTCCTGCCTCGACGTGCGGCATCGTCGGCATAAAGCCCACGCTCGGCGTCGTCAGCCGCTCCGGCATCATCCCCATCGCGCACAGCCAAGACACGGCGGGGCCGATGGCGCGCACGGTCGCCGACGCCGCCGTTTTGCTCAACGTCTTGATGGGCCTCGACTGGCGCGACCCCATCACGCGCGACGGCGGCAAACTTTCGCGGACGGATTTTACGAAGTCACTCGACCCGAACGGACTAAAGGGCGCGCGCATCGGCGTCGCGCGAAAGTTCTTCGGCTTCAACGATCAGGTTGACAAGCTCATGGCGGACGCGCTCGACGTGCTCAAGCGGCAGGGCGCGACGATAGTTGACCCGGCGGACCTCGCGACGCACGGCAAGTTCGACGCGGCGGAGTTCGACGTTCTGCTCTACGAGTTCAAGGCCGACCTCAACAAGTATCTCGCCTCGCTCGCGCCCGGCGACCACCCGCGCACGCTCAAAGCGCTCATCGAGTTCAACGAGAAGAACCGCGAGCGCGAGATGCCCTACTTCGGTCAGGAGATTTTCATCAAGGCCGAGGCGAAGGGGCCGCTCACCGAACGCGCCTACATCAAGGCTCTGCGGACGAGCAAGACGCTCTCGAAGGCGCAGGGCATTGACGCCGTGATGATAAAGCACAAGCTCGACGCCATCGTCGCGCCGACGGGCGGCCCCGCTTGGACGACAGACCTCGTGAACGGCGACCACTTCACCGGTGGCAGCTCCACGCCCGCCGCCGTCGCCGGCTACCCGAACGTGCAAGTGCCCGCGGGCTACGTCTACGGCCTGCCCGTCGGCATAAGCTTCTACGGACGCGCCTTCACCGAAGCCAAGCTCATACGCCTCGCATACGCCTACGAGCAGGCGACCAAGCACAGGCGACCGCCGCGCCTCAAGCCCGTCGCGGACTTACAGAGCCGCGAGCGGTGAGGCGATTGCGGATTGCGGATTGTCGCGACGGGGAGACGGGGAGAAGCGGTGACGGGGAGAAGGGGAGAAAGAAGCTGCGCTATCAAACATCTCCCCTTCTCCGCGTCTCCCCGTCTCAGGAATCCGCAATCCGAAATCCGCAATCCGCAATCCCTCGGTGTGCGTCCATGCATTCCCGCGACCGAGCCTGTATAATTGCCGTTTCGTGCCGCGGCACAATTCTTAGCATACGGAGCTTGCATCGCCGGAATGATCAATTTCGAGACTTCGCCGGAGCAGTACAATCACTGGAAACTCAGCGTTGACGGCCCCGTCGCAACGCTCTCGATGGACGTGCAGGAGGACGAGACGTTGAACGAGGGCTACAAGCTCAAGCTCAACAGCTACGACCTCGGCGTTGACATCGAGCTATCGGACGCCGTTCAGCGTCTTCGCTTCGAGCATCCCGAAGTCAAAGTCGTTTTAGTCACGAGCCTCAAGCCGCGCATCTTCTGCGCGGGCGCGAACATCTACATGCTCGGCACGTCGGCTCACGGCTTCAAGGTCAACTTCTGCAAGTTCACGAACGAGACGCGCTGCTCAATCGAGGACGCGTCCCGCCATTCGGGCCAGCGCTACGTCGCGGCCTTGAACGGCACGGCTTCGGGCGGCGGCTACGAGCTTGCGATTGCGTGCGACGAGATTTATCTCGTTGACGACGGCAACTCCGCCGTCTCTCTGCCGGAAGTGCCTCTGCTCGGCGTGCTGCCGGGCACTGGGGGTCTTACGCGCCTCGTTGACAAGCGCAAGGTGCGCCGCGACCGCGCGGACGTTTTCTCGACTCTGGCGGAAGGTTTGAAGGCGAAGCGCGCGGCGGAGTGGGGCTTGATTGACGGGCACTTCCCTACGAGCAAGTTTCAGGCGGGCGTCAAAGAGCGCGTCGAGAAGATTGTCGAGAGCGAAGGTCAGAGAAACGTCGGGCCGGGCATCAAACTGAACCCGCTCGACGTGGAAATCACGGACGCCGGTCGCGAGTACAGGCACGTCTCCTTGAAGCTCAAACGCGAGGGCCGGTACGCGGAACTCACGGTGCGCGGGCCTTCGGGGAATCAGCCGTCGAGCGTGGATGAGATTGTCGCCCACGGAGACGCGTACTGGCCTCTGCGCGCGTACCGCGAGCTTGACGACGCGCTGCTTTATCTTCGACTCAACGAGCCGGAGATAGGACTCGTGCTTCTTAGAACCGAGGGCGAGATTGACGACGTGCTGGCCGTTGATCGCACGCTCGTCGAGAACCGCGACCACTGGCTCGTCCGCGAGATCATCCTGAACATGGCGCGCGTGCTGCGCCGTCTCGACCTTACGGCCAAGAGCTTCTTCGCGCTCGCGGGGCCGCAGAGTTGCTTCGCGGGTAATCTGCTAGAGCTTCTGCTCGCGTCCGACCGCAGCTACATGCTGGGCGACCCCGATCAGAAAATCGAGTTGGCCGTCGGCGAGCTGAGCGCGGGCGCGCTCCCGATGTCGAACGGGCTGACGCGCCTTCAGTCGCGCTTCCTCGCGGAGCCACACAGGGCAGACGAAGTTCTCGCCCACGTTGGCCGCTTCGACACCGAAGAAGCCGACGACGCGGGACTCGTCACGTTCGCGCCGGACGATCTCGACTGGGACGACGAGATTCGCGTCGCCGTCGAAGAGCGCACGTCGCTCTCGCCCGACGCGCTGACGGGGATGGAAGCGTCTCTGCGCTTCGCAGGCCCTGAGACGATGGACACGAAAATCTACGGGCGTCTGACCGCTTGGCAGAACTGGATTTTCCAGCGACCCAACGCCGTCGGCCCGCAGGGCGCGTTGACCAACTACGGCAAGCCCACGCAGCCGCAGTTCGATTATAAGAGAACGTGAAGACAGTTTTCAGTTTTGAGTTTTCAGTTTTCAGTAAGACCAACTGCTGACTCCTGAAAACTCGAAACCTGCTGACTCCTGAAAACTCGAAACTGAAAACTCAAAACTGAATTTGGTCTTACTGAAAACTGAAAACTCAAAACTGAAAACTGTCATGGAACTACACGAGCGCATTCCTAACAACGTAAACCTGTCGGGCGACAAGAAGCTCCAGCGCGCGCTGGAGAAGTGGCTGCCGAACTATCTCGACTGGTGGCGCGAGATGGGGCCTGAAGGATTTCAGCAGAAGGACGTTTGGCTGCGAACCGCCGTCAGCGTCGAGTCCGACGGCTGGGCGCACTTCGACTACGTGAAGATGCCCGACTACCGTTGGGGCATTTTCCTCAAGCCCGCCGAGCGGGACGCGCGCGTCGGCTTCGGAGACAACTACGGGCAACCCGTCTATCAGGAAGTGCCCGGCGAGTTCAGAAACGCCTTGCGCCGTATCATCGTCACGCAGGGCGACACAGAGCCTGCGTCGGTCGAGCAGCAGCGACGGCTCGGACAGACGTGCCCTTCGCTCTACGACCTTCGCAATCTCTTTCAGGTGAACGTCGAGGAAGGCCGACACCTCTGGGCGATGGTCTATCTTCTGCACGGCTACTTCGGGCGCGACGGGCGCGACGAGGCGGACGCGCTTTTAGAACGACGCTCCGGCAACCCCGACAAGCCGCGCATACTCGAAGCCTTCAACCAGCCCTGCGACGACTGGCTAAACTTTTTCTGCTTCACGATGTTCACAGACCGCGACGGCAAGTACCAGCTCTCCGCGCTCGCCGAATCGGGCTTTGAGCCGCTCGCGCGCACGTGCCAGTTCATGCTGACGGAAGAGGCGCACCACCTCTTCGTCGGCGAGACGGGCGTGGGCCGCGTCGTCCGCCGCACGGCGCAACTGATGAAGGACGACGAGGACGTGCGTCGCGTGGGCGGCATCCCGTTCGACATCATCCAGCGATACATCAACTACTGGTTCTCTTACTCGCTCGACCTGTTCGGTGGCGAGATAAGCTCGAACGCCGCGGACTTTTTCGCCGCCGGACTCAAGGGCCGTTATCAGGAGCAGAAGAAGTACACAGAGCATCTCATCCGCGAAGACTCGTTCACGCTCACCGTCATCGAAGACGGACATCTGGCCGAGCGCGTAGTTCCGATGCGTAACGCTCTAAACGAAGTCCTGCGCGGCGAGTACGTGCGCGATTGCGAGCGCGCGCTCGAACGTTGGAACAAGTACATCGCCGACGAAGGCGTGAGCCACGGGCTGCGCCTTCCCTCGACGCGCTTCCACCGCCACGTCGGCGAGTACGCCGGCCACAGCTTCGACCTCGAAGGCAATATCATCCCCGCGGAAGAGTTCGAGAGCCGGCGCGACGAGTGGCTGCCCACCGCGGAAGATCGCCTCTACGTGCAGAGCCTCATGAAGCCCGTCACCGAGCCGGGCAAGATTGCCAACTGGATCGCCCCGCCCGCCACGGGCATCAAGGGCAAGCCGTTCGAGTTCGAGTACGTGCGACTTTAGGAAAAGTCAGAAGTCAGAACGCTGAACGCTGAACTGAAAAC
>DASQLL010000333.1:0-7374 GCA_035630035.1 Pyrinomonadaceae bacterium
TGACCGGCTTCGGACGCAACGGTGCGGTCGAAGCCCTTAGCGAGATCGCACCCAATGCTTCTCTCATAGCCATCCACAACCGACCGTCCGAGATCATGCGCGCGCACACGCACGCGCGTCTCGCGGCTGTCATTCCGCGCCCCGTCCGCGTCCGAGACTTCATGTACGCCGTCGCATGCGCCCTCAAAGAGTTTGCGATGGCCGATCCCGTCTGAAGGGCGTCCGTCCCCGTACCCGACCCCTCTTTCAATCCGCGTGGCCGAAACGAGCAAGACACTCGACGCCCCGCGTCAGGCAATACGAGACCGAATACTTCTTGGAGGAGAAGATCAATGACAAGACTTAAGAAGAAACTGGGCGTCGCCCCCCTGCTCGCGCTCGCGCTAGTAGTCCTCATCGGAGGAGCGGCCTTCGCGCAACGTCAGTTCGCGTCGGCTACGGGCGGTCGTCCCGAAGTTAAAGTTCAGCTCTCAGGCACAGTGGTGCGCGAGGGCAAAGCTCTCTCGCTCGATAAGGTCGAGGCGGTGAAGCCGGGCGAAGTCCTCGACTGGCAAATCGTCTCGTCGAACGACGGCGCCGGCGCGGCCCACGACTACAAAGCCGTCGGCCACATCCCCGCGGGCACGCAGCTCATAGCGGGCAGCGCGGCGGGCGAGAACGGCTCGACCGTGACGTACTCGGTTGACGGGGGAAAGACCTTCTCGTCGCAGCCGATCATTGAGGAGCAGCAGGCGGACGGCTCTGTGAAGAAAGTCGCCGCGCCCATCTCGATGTACACAGAGGTGCGCTATGAGTGGTCGGACGCGCTCGCCGCAGGTGGCAAGCTCTCCGCCTCTTACAGGGTGCGCGTCAAATAAGAGAAGGACACCCGCGCGGCCACGAAACAGCCGACAAGCATCCCGCCCGGCAAATCCTGCCAGAACGTGACCGCCGAAGTCCCACCGACCACCGTGAGGAACTGAACAGATGAAAACATTGACCACTACTCATACGCTCCTGCGCGCTCTCTCCGGAGTGTTGCTCGCCTTCGCGGCGCTGTGCCTATGTGCATCTCCCGCGCTGGCGCAGGCCACCAGCGGAGGCACGCAGATTGAGAACCGCGCCTCGGCCACATACTCCGACGGCACGAACTCTTACTCCGTCGTCTCGAACACCGTGACCGTCACGGTCTCGAACGTCTCCGGCCTCGCCATCACCCCCGACGCGGGATCAGTGCCCACGGTCGTGTCGGGACAGACGAACGTTGACTTCACGTTCACCGTCACCAACTCGGGCAACTACGCGACGCTTGTGCGCTTTCTAGCGTCCGGCGCGAGCGTGCGTCTGACCGGCTCGGCCACAATCACGCAGGCCGTCATTGACGTTAACGGCAACGGCATTGACGCAGGCGACACCGACGTTCTGACGAACGGCGCGGACGTTCTGTCGGCATCGGTCGCGCGCAACGCTTCGCTCACGGTCATCGTGCGCGTCAACGTCAATGCCGCGGCTGCTGCCGGCTCGACCATCAGCGTCACGCTCGGCGACGCGGCGGCGGGCGGCCCGACCTTCGACAACCAGTCGGCCAACAGCTCCGCCAACGAAGTCCGAACCTCCGTTCCGGGCGGCACGACCGCGCCGGTCAACGGCGAGTCGGAAGCGCGCGGCGACATCTCCACAACGGTGCAGAACGACGCGCAGCTTCGTCTGAACCTGACCGCGCCCGCAGGCCCCGTCGCGCTCGGCTCGAGCATCACCTACACGTGGAGCCTCGACAACACGGGCGCTCGCACGGCGTCGGCGCGCACACTCGCGAACGCACCCGCGGGATCGAACACGGGCGTCTTCGTCATCGTGCCCGTGCCGCAGCGCACGACCTTCGTCTCGGCCACGCCGCCCGCGGGCGTCACCGTCCTGTACTCGACCTCCCTGCTCACGACCGATCCCGTGTCGGCTGCTAACTGGCAGACCACCGTGCCCGTCCCCGCGAGCAGCACCACACGCGTCGCCTACAACGTCGGCGCGACGCTCGCCGCCAGTGCATCCGTCACGAACATGCAGATGGTCGTGTCGGTCAACACGGGCATCAACGCCTCGCAGCCCCTCTATGAGATCGGCGACGCGTTCGCAAGGAACACCGTCAACGCCGATCTCACAGATCAGTCGGGCGACCTCGTTGTGAACAAGGGCGACACGAACGCCGACTTCAACGAGCCGCGCCTCGGCGTTGACGCGGTGAGCGCGACGCAGGGCTTCCAGCTCCCGACGCTGCTCACGCAGACGGGCGCAGTCCTGCTCGGCCCTTCGGGCGCACCCTCTGCGGTCGGCCCGACCGACAACAACGACGACTACACGAACAGGTCTGTAGCGCCCGCGGTCATCGCGGGGCTGTCGCACCTCGACGTAACAGGCGGCGCGGCCTCCGTTGACTTCACCAACACGGTGCAGAACACGGGCAACGCCGACGACACGTTCACCTTCACCGCACCCACGGTGCCCGCGGGCTTCACCGTCCAGATAAGCACGGACGGCGGCACGAACTTCACGACGCTTTCGGGCGGCGGGAGTGCAACGCTCGCGGTGGCTTTCGGCTCGACGGCGAACGTCATCGTGCGCGTCACAGCGCCCGCAGGCAGTCAGGTCTTGCAGAACGGCGGCTTCAGCGCCGTCGTCCGCGCGACCTCCGGCCTTACCCCCGCACAGTCGAACGACACCATTGACCGTCTCTACACGGGCTTCCTTAGGCTCGTTAAGTCGTCGCAGGTGTTCAACTCGACGGGCGTGGGCGGCGCGAGCGACGCAGTCCCCGGCGCGGACATCGAGTACACGATTACGTACTCGAACATCTCGCAGGGCGGCGGCGGCGCGGGCTGCGTTGATCTGGTCGCATCGAACATCGTCATCAGCGAGAACGGCGCGTCGGCCCCGAACAACTGGGCCGCTACGACGACGCAGGTTATCACGCCCGCCCCGTCCGACTCGAACGGCGGCACGATAACCGACGGCGACACGAACGGCGCGGTCACAACCGCGACCACGTTCCTACGCGACGCCGCCGGCAGCATCAACCCCGGCGTCTCAAGGGCGTTCGTGTTCCGCCGCCGGATCAACTAACAAACGGGTGCTGGGTGTTGGGTGCTGGGTTCTAGTAAAAACCCAACACCCAGCACCCAACACCTAACACCCCTTTCCTTGGTCTTCTCCAATGACTAACGCCCGCCCCCGCAGTCTCGCCTGCGCGTTTGCGCTCCTCCTCGTCACCGCCCTTCTGGCTGGTGAGAGGGGCGCGCTCGCGCGGGACGGCGCGGAGGCGGGCGTTACGATTTCCAATCGCGCCGAGGCGACCTACACGGACGCCGACGGCACTTCCTTCGGCACGGTATCCCCGACCATCACGCTCACAGTGCTTACGGTCGCCGCCGTCACGGTCACGCCCGACGAGACCGAAGCATCGGCCTCGGTCGCGCCGAACGAGCGCATCACGCGCCTGTTCCGCGTCTGCAACACGGGCAACACTCCAGACTTCTACACCGTCAACTCGACGGACGTGTCCGCGCCCGCCGCGCTCGTCTCGCTACACTTCGACGCGGACGCGAGCGGCACGCTCACAAGCTCAGACCGCGAGATTACTTTAGGCGCGACGATGAGTCCGCGTCTTGCGCGCGGCCAGTGCGTCGGCGTCATAGCAACGGTTGACACGAACGCAGGGCAGCCCGGCCAGCAGCTCTCCATAAGCATCGTCGCACACTCAAGCGTCGCCGACGCCGTCAACGCGGGCGCGCAGGACGCGGGCACGATCATCAACGTCTTCGGCAACGGCGCGCGCATCTCCTCGCCCGCCGATCCGCAACTGCCGCCCGTCAAGCTCGTTGACGGTCGCGAGAGCGTCACCACCGCGCCGGGCCGCACGCTGGGCTACACGATCTCCTTCCGCAACAGCGGCGACATCAGCGCGCGCAACGTTGTCATGCGCGACGATCTGCCCGAAGGGCTTGAGTACGTCGCCGGGAGTTTAAGACTCGGCACGCGCAACCTCACCGACGCGGACGACGCGGACGAAGGTTCCTTTGCGAATGCGAATCGCCGCATCGAAGTCCGACTCGCGCAGGTCGCCGTCGGCGAACAGGTCGAGGTCGCATTTCAGGCGCGAGTCGCCGTGGGCGTCGCGCACGGCGCTGGCATCGTCAACACTTCCGTCACCGGCGCGGAGAACGCGCCCGCCGTCTCAAGCACGACGGCCACCGCAATCGTTAACCCCTTCGGCATCGTCTATCAGGGACGCAGCGCTGGGACGCCAGTCCCCGGCGCGCGCGTCGCGCTGCTCGCGGACTCGAACGGCGATGCGTTCGTCCCGCTCGGCGCGGGCGTCGGGTCTGATCCGAATGATGCGAACGTGAATCCCTTCGCCGCGGACGGTCAGGGGCGTTGGAGCTTCGTGCTTGCGCCCGCGCAGATAGGCACGCCGCAAAGTCCCTCGCGCTACTTCCTGAACGTCACGGCAGCAGGGTATCGCGCGCGCCTCATCGAGACGACCATCACGCCGCTCGCAGACAATTCAGGATTGTTCGCGCTCACCGTCCGCTCACTCGACGGCCAGCCCGTCGCGAAGGACGGCAGCTTCGAGCTTACGGAAAGCGCGGTCGAGATACAGCGTCTCGCGGCCTACGCCTTGAACATCCCGATGTTCGAGATGACGACGCTTGAGATAACGAAGTCCGCCGACCGCCCGTCGGTCGAGATAGGCGACACGGTGACTTACCGCGTCGAGGTTCACAATCCGACCGCCGCCGTCGTTGACGAAACTACGGTGACGGACAGGCTGCCGCCCTCGTTCCACTACGCCGAAGGCACCGCGCTCTTGAGCGTCCCGCCCGCGTCGAATCGCTCGGTCGTGCCTGAAACATCTAACGAAGGACTGCTCGTCTTCCGCGTGGGCCGAATCCCCGCGGGCGGGCGCGCGACGCTCACTTACCGCGTGCGCGTCGGCGCGAACGCGCCCGAAGGCGAACAGTTCAACACGGCTTCCGCGGCGGGCACGCTCTCCACAGGCGAGCGTGTCTCAACCCCCCCCGCGCGCGCAAGCGTGCGCGTCCGCCGCGGACTCTTCTCCTCGCAGCAGGTCGTCGTGGGCCGCGTCTTCTCCGACGCGAATCTGAACGGCCAGTTCGACAAAGACGAGCGCGGTCTTCCCGGCATTCGTCTTTACCTGAACAACGGCCAGTCGGTCATCACAGACTCCGAAGGTCTCTACAACTTCCCGGTCGTCAACGAGGGCGCGCAGGTTCTCTCGCTCGACCCCGTGACTCTTCCCAAAGGCTACGCGCTCGTTGACACGGGACGCCGCGACGAGAAGAGCTGGACGCGTCTGCTCCGCACGCCTTTGGGCGGCGGCGCGCTGCTCAGGCAGAACTTCGCGCTGCGCCCGCCCGAAGGCGACGAGTCGTCGGCGAACGACGCCGCAAGCGCCGCGCTGAAGAATGGTTACGCTCAAGGCACAAACTCTGCGAAGACCTCCGGCTCCGCGCTCAACGGCTCGCTCTTCGGCGGCACGGGTGCGGCGAAGAATGAGCCTGCGTTTGAAAACGGCGTTGCGAAGTCGTCTAACGGCAAGCCGGAGGCGAAGGCGTCCGCGCCGCTCGCGTCGGGCACTTACGAGATGACGACCGAGGAGACGCTTGAGCCGGTCGCGCCGGGCGAGGTCAGGATAATCTCGCCGCTCGCGAACGAAACCGTCGCGGGCACCGCGCTCGAAATCGAGGCGCGCTCGAACGCCGCGTGGACGGTCGCGGTCGAGGTCGAAGGCCATCGCATCCCCGACTCGAAGATCGGGCAGAAGCGCGTTGACCACAAGAACAATCTCGCCACCTTCACCTTCGTCGGACTCAACATCGCCCCCGGCCCGAACCGAATCAAGGTCACTGCTATCAGCCCCGAAGGCGCGGCGGGCAAGTCCGTCGAGATCGTCGCCTACGGTCGCGGCCCCGCGAAGCGTCTTGAGATCGTGACCGACAAGCCGGAGCTTTCAGCCGGTGGCCGCGACTCGACGACGGTTCGCGTGCGCGCTTACGATCAGTGGAATCATCCCGCGGCGGACGGCTCGGTCGCGCTCGCGGTCTCCGCCGGACGCCTTCTGCGCGTTGACGACGATGTTGCCGACGCGAATGCGAAGGCCACGGCTGAAGCTAAGAACAAATCGGCGATCAATCTCGGCGCGCTCAATACGCAAAGCTCGACGGCGGGCGTGCCCGAAACTCAGAACGCAGCCTTGAGCGAGCAGATCGTCCCGCTCGTCGGCGGCGAGGGCCGCGTCATACTCGTCGCGGACAACACGCCCGGCTCGGCGGAGATTCACGCGACGACCGGCGCGGTCGAAGTCAGGCGCGAGGTTCGCATCACTCCTGAAGTGCGCTCCGCAATTCTCGTCGGCCTCGCCGAAGTGACCATCGGAAATGCCGCGCCGGAGCTTTCGGGCGCGGCGACGGACGTTCCCGTTAGAAGCCGTCTCGCGTTCTTCTACCGCGGTCAGGTCTTCGGCTCGAATCTTCTGACGCTCGCATACGACAGCAACCGTCCCATCAACCGCACGGGCGGTCGCGACCGTCTCTTCCAGTTCGACCCGCTCGACCGCGCGTACCCGCTCTTCGGAGACTCTTCGACGCGCTACGACGACGCACCGTCGAACTCCAAGCTCTACGTGCGCGTTGACCGTGGCCGCTCGTACTTCCTCTTCGGCGACTTCGACACGGAGAACACAAAGGCCGGCCTCGCCTCTTACACGCGCAGGCTCACGGGCGCGAAGCTCCATCTTGAGAACTCGAAGGGCGACTACATCTCGCTGACGGGCGCGCGCCCCGACACGGCGTTCGCGCGCGACATCTTCCCCGGCGGCGCGATAGCGTTCGCGCGCCTGACGCATCCGGAAATCCTGCCCGGCTCGGAGACCGTGGTCATCGAAGTGCGCGACCGCCGCAACCCCGAAACTATCGTGTCGCGCGAGCCGCTCATACGCTCGGTTGACTACAACCTCGACGCCGCGACGGGCGAGATTTTCTTCCTGCGGCCCATCTCGTCTTTCGACTTCTCGTTCAACCTCGTGCAGGTCGTCGTCACATACGAGCATCGCTCCGACAACATGTCTTCGGCGGTCTACACCGCGCGCGCGTTCAAGACGTTCGAGGGCCTCGGCCTCAAGCTCGGCCTCTCGCTCGTTGACCAGCGGCAGGGCGACTTCGGCTCGTTCGTCCTTGGCGGCCTCGACGCGGAGAAGAGTCTGTGGCATGGCGGGCGCGTTCGCGTGGAGTGGGCAACGTCGCGCGGTCGCGTCGCTTCGGGCGGCAACGTCTTCGGCGCGTCGCTCGACAACCGCCACGACGGCAACGCCTACCGCGTCGAGCT
>DASQLL010000334.1:0-3895 GCA_035630035.1 Pyrinomonadaceae bacterium
CGAACTGCTTCGTCAACCTGCTGGCCGGTCTTGTGGCTTACACTTTCAGAGAGAAGAAGCCGAGCTTGAACATTCGTGTCAAAGAGCAGTTACAACTGCCGGCGCTGGTTTTCTGAGTTCGCTTATCCCGAACTCACGTTAATTAACACCAAACCGGAGCGCGCCGCAAGAAGCCGTCGCCGGTCAAGGACGTCGCGACGCTTTGAGGTCTTTCACTATCTCGCGGCTCGCGTTCGCGCCCGGTGCGCCGGTGACGCCGCCGCCGGGGTGCGTGCCCGCGCCGCAGAGGTAGAGTCCTTTTATCGGCGTGCGGTACTGCGCCCAGCCGATGAGCGGGCGGAAGGTGAAGAACTGATCGAGCGACATCTCGCCGTGCAGTGGGTGGCCGCCCGTGAGGCCGTAGTCGCGCTCAAGGTCGAGCGGCGTGATCGTCTGACGTTGAATGATTAACTCGGCGACGTTCGGCGCGTAAGTCGAGAGCGTCTTGACGACAGCGTCGCCGAACTCCTCGCGTCGCGAAGTCCAGTCGCCTTCTTTCAGTTTGTAAGGGGCGAACTGAACGTAGAGAGACATCACATGTTTGCCTTCGGGCGCGAGCGACGGATCGTTGAGCGTCGGGATTGTGATGTCCATGTAAGGCGCGTGCGAGTAGTCGCCGTACTTCGCCGCGTCGAACGCGCGCTCAAGGTAATCAATGTCGGGGCCGATGTGTATGCGACCGGCGAGCGCTTGCGCGCCGTCCGCGCCAGCGTTTTTCAGCGCGGCGAAAGAGGGAAGCGCGTCGAGCGCGAGGTTGACCTTCGCAGCCGTGCCGGTCGAGCGGTAGTTGCGAATTTTTAGAAGAAAGTCCGGGTCGAGGTCTGTGGGGTCTAAGAGCCGCAGGAAGGTTCGTCGCGGGTCTGCGTTCGAGACGACGGCGTGCGCCGCAATCTCCTCGCCGCCTTCGAGCACGACGCCCGACGCCTTACCGTCCGTGACGAGGACGCGCTCGACGCCGACGCCCGTGCGAACTTCAGCGCCCGCGCCCATCGCCGCTTCCGCGAGCGCCTGCGTGAGCGCGCCCATGCCGCCCTTGACGAACGAAGCGGGCGCGATTGGGTGTCCAGTCAAAGCGGCCTGCGCGAGCAGCCCTAAGGTAGTCCCCGCAGACCAAGGCCCCGCGAACGCGCCGAAGATGCCGCGCGCGGCGACCACGGCGCGCAGCAGTTCCGTCTCGAACCACTCGGCGGCGAGGTCTGCGACGGCCATCGGCCCCCAGCGCAAAAGTCTGTAAGCGTCGCGCTTGCCAAGACCGCGAAAACTTTTTCCGACCTTGCCGAGATTCCAAAGGTCGCCGACCGTGGGCCTGTCAATCGAGGGCGGCGTTGCCGTCATCAAAGGCGCAAGCACGCGACCGATGCGCTCGAAGCTCTCGCAGAACCGCGGATACTTTTCCGCGTCGTGCGCCGAAAGATTTTTAAGCTCGCGCGCCGTGCGCGCCGCGTCCCGGTAGATACTGAGCGAGCGTCCGTCGGGCGACGGCGCGAACACGCGAACCTCCGGGTTGATGATGCTCAGGCCGTGACGCTCAAGTTTCATGTCGCGCGCGACGTGCGGCAGCAGCGGCCCCGCCGTGTGCGCGAGCGTCGAGCAGCGAAAGCCGGGGTGGAACTCTTCTGTGACCGAAGCGCCGCCGACCACCTCGCGCCTCTCAAGCACGAGCGGCGCAAGGCCCGCCTTCGCGAGATAGTAAGCGGCGACGAGTCCGTTGTGCCCCGCACCGATGATAACGATTCTGTCTTGTGTGTTTATCTGCGACATTGAGCACGCATCATGAAATTATTTAACATGGATGGACAGGATGAAGAAAAGTCAGAAGTCAGAACGATGAACGATGAACTGAACTCAACCTGTCTTTCAGTTCATCGTTCATCGTTCTGACTTCTGCGTTTGCATTTATCCTGTCCATCCCTGTTAAATTTTTCTGTCCTAACTCTTCCCGCGTTTCGAGTCGCTAAGAATCTTCATTGCGCCGTTGCGACCCGACGCGCCCATGATGCCGCCGCCGGGGTGCGTTGCGGAGCCGCACATGTAGAGACTGCGAATCGGCGTGCGGTACTGCGCCCATCCCGGCGCGGGCCGCAGGAAGAAGAGCTGTTCGAGCGTCAGCTCGCCCTGAAAGATGTTGCCTTCCGTAAGACCGAACTCGCGCTCAAGGTCGAGCGGCGTCAAGACCTGCCTGTGAAGTATCAGGTCTTTGATGTTCGGCGCGTGCTCTGCAATCGTTTCAATCACCGTGTCGCCAAATGCGTCGCGCTGCTCGTCCCAGTTTCCTTCAGCCAATTTGTAAGGCGCGTACTGCACGAAGCACGACATGACGTGCTTGCCCGGCGGCGCGACCGAGGGGTCTGTGAGCGAAGGGATGACCATGTCAATGTACGGGCGGCGCGAGAAGCGCCCGTACTTGGCGTCGTCGTATGCGCGCTCCATGTACTCGACGCTCGGCGAGATCGAAACCGCGCCGCGAAGGTGCGCGCCCGCGCCCGGCAGAGCTTTGAAGTCGGGCAGTCCGTCCAAAGCGAGATTCACCTTGCCCGACGAGCCTCGGAACTTGAAGCGCTTGATGTCTTCGACGAAATCCGTGGGGAGATGCTCGGCCCCGACCATTTTCATGAACGTCAGGCGCGGGTCAACGCTCGAAGAGATAACGTCTGCGCGAATCTCGTCGCCGTTCTCAAGCACGACTCCCGTGGCGCGATTGTTCTTAACGAGTATCTTCGCAATCGGCGACTCCGTGCGAATCTCCGCGCCGGCCTCGCGTGCCGCGTCGGCGATTGACTCGGAGATCGCGCCCGTCCCGCCGCGCGCCAAGCCCCACGAACGAAACGCGCCGTCAATCTCGCCCATGTAGTGATGAAGCAGAACGTATGCCGTGCCGGGCGAGCGCACGCCCAAGAAAGTTCCGATGATGCCGGACGCTGACATCGTCGCCTTGAGCACGTCGGTCTCGAACCACTGGTCGAGAAAATCAACCGCGCTCATCGTCATGAGCTGAACCTGATTGTACTTGTCCTCGCCCGAAAGTTTTTGAAAGCGGCGACCGAGGAAGAGCAAGTCCATCAGGCCCTTCGGATTGAGCGACGTGGGGTCGGGCGGCGTCATCCCCATGATGGGCTTGACGAAGCGGCCCATCTCGACCATCGCCTTGCCGTACTCGTCATAAGCTTCGGCGTCTAGTTTTGAATGACGCGCAATCTCGCGCCGCGTCTTCGCGTGGTCGTTCACGCGCCAAAGGTAATCGCCGTCCGGCATCGGCGTGAACGTGCCGTCCAAAGGAAGGATTTCCAAACCGTGCCGCGGCAAGTCAAGCTCGCGAATTATCTCCGGCCTCAAGAGCGACACCACGTAAGAGCAGACCGAGAACTTGAAGCCCGGAAAGACCTCCTCCGTCACCGCAGCCCCGCCCAGCACGTGCCGACGCTCAAGCACCAGAACCTTCTTGCCCGCCCGCGCAAGATACGCCGCATTCACAAGCCCGTTGTGCCCGCCGCCGATGACGATCACGTCATACTTGTTATTCATGGAGTACGGTGGAAAAGTCTGTTGCCTTAACTCTTAACTCCGCAACGATATTGAGAAGGGATTAAGCGATTAGAGTCGGGGCTGTTCTCAC
The DNA here is from genome assembly GCA_035630035.1 of Pyrinomonadaceae bacterium. Lineage (GTDB taxonomy): Bacteria > Acidobacteriota > Blastocatellia > Pyrinomonadales > Pyrinomonadaceae > QHXN01. The sequence continues at coordinate 3,653 of DASQLL010000334.1, forward strand.
GCTCGGACCCAATCAAGGTCGCGCCCGATGAGAAGCTCTTTCATCTCTGCATGGTGCGTGTTTTTCATCGGCACAAGCTCGGTGTCGAAATTATGCTTCCGGGCCAATTCGCGCGTTCCATCGGCGTCGTCATATGTCATCAGAAAATCACCGGCGAGGGCGTTCGCCACTTGGAACAACTCTCCGTGGTCAATCTCCGAATGAGTGTACAGCCGCCGCCCCGCGCGCTTGCCGCCGGCGGTG
>DASQLL010000335.1:0-4060 GCA_035630035.1 Pyrinomonadaceae bacterium
GGGTTCTTGATCTCGTGCGCGAGCCGGCGCGCGACCTCGCTCCAAGCGGCGGCGCGCTGCGCGGCCAGAAGCTCCGAGAGGTCTTCGATGACGAGGACGACGCCGTGCCTCACTTCGTCCGCGCGCGGCGTGAGCGCGGTCGCGGTGAGCGCGACGGGGATGACGCTGCCGCCCGTCTGACCGCCTACCGCGCCGCTTGCGTCCTGCGCGGGGCCGCGCGCAAGTTCCATCTGCTCGGTAGCGCGACCGCGCGTACGCGCGCGCCAAAGCACGCGCTCAAGCACCTCGTAGTCGCCCGCGCTCAGAATCTCCGCGAGCGGCGTCTGCGGCGCGGGCGTCTGTTCGAGCCGGAGCATCGAGAGCGCGGCGGAGTTGATCGTCGTCACGCGATTCTCTTCGTCGAGCGAGACGACGCCGGTCGAGACCGTCTGCAAGACCGTCTCGATGTAGTGGCGTCGCTCTTCGAGCGCGAGGTTCTTGTCGCGCAGCTCCGATGCGTTCGCTTCCAGACGGCGTCGGTTCTCCGCGAGCTGTCCCGTCATGTCGTTGAACGCCGAGGCGAGGACGGCCAGCTCGTCGTCCGCGATGGCCGTGACGCGGTACTCCAGATTCCCCGCCGCGACCTCCTTCGACGCCTCCGCGAGCGCGCGTATGGGAGCGCCGATGCCGCGCGCGAGGTGAATCGCGCTCCACGTCGCAGCGAACAGGAGCATCAACGTCAGAAGGCCGAGCGTGGAGAGGCCGAGCAGACGCACCTTTCGCTGGTTGCCCTTGAAGTCTTCAAAAGACTGCGCGCGCGCGATGAGATTATTAAGACTGTCGCCCGCCTTTCGCTCTCTCGCGACGACGAGTAGCTGCCCCGTGGGCAGTCGTGTTTGTGCGACCTCGTAACTTACGCCCGCGGCCTCGGCGTTGAAAACTTCCGACCCCGACTCTTTCGCGCGACGGGCAATCGAGTCGAGTTGATTTTTCTCAAGAGGCTGACGGTCGTTGAAGGCGACCTGTTGCGCTGCTGCGTCCTCGCCGCTGACTATCGCCACGAAAGCGAGGTTTCCGCGCGCCGCTAACGTCGAGAGTAAAACGTCCGAAGGAGCCTCGGCGCGGTCGGCGATGGCGACCGCGAAGGTGTCCGCAAGCAAACGCAGAGACTGTTCGCGCGTTTGGTCGTTCTCCTCCTGCGCGAGTTTGGCCTGACTCACAACGTCCTGCGGGAAACTCCCGAACCATTTTTCCAGCGAGCGGTTGAAGAACATGAAGGAGAAGAGCGCCATCGCCGTTATCGGCAAGAGGCTGACGGCGATGAAGTAGACGACGAGGCGCGTCTTTATCTTCGAGCCGAGTTGACGCTCGCGCCGCTCGCGACGGAGTTTCAAAAGGCTGCGTATGAAGATGAACGAGAAGAGGAAGAAGGCGACGAAGTTGAGCGTCGAGAGAGCGTAGATGAGCAGCGTGTCGCTCGCCCTGTCGGGCGTGAAAATCTCCCACAGACCGAAGAGCTGTAGGACGACAAGCACCGATAGAAGAAGCAGCACCAGCCCGCCGAACAGCCACGGCGCACCGCGCCGCCGCACAGGCTTCAACTCACTCAACTCGTCGCGATTTTCCTTCATCCGTTTTCCGCGCGAGTTTACCACGCCGCCGCGCGCCCGCGCATGTTTGACGCCGGCGTCGTCCGCGCCCTCGCCTTCGACGGACGGACGACTTTGCACGACGTTTTCGTTTATAGTGTGCGCTCGACTTCAACCCCCGCTGACGAGCTGATGAACATCAACGAAATTTTCTACAACTCCGCCGGTCGCCTGCGAAGCGTTTGGAGACTGCTCGTTTTCGCGCTCACTTGCTTCTGCGCGCTGACGGCTCTTTTCCGGACGACCGAGTTCGGACTAAGGCTCGTACTGCCGCGCGAGACGTACAGGAGTCTTTTCGTCGAGGGCGACATCGGTTTCATAACGCAGTCTGTCCTGATTGTCATCCCCGCCGCTCTCATCGGTTGGGGATGCAGCTTCGCGTTTGAAGCTCTGCCGTGGCGCGCGCTCGGCTGGGCTTTGCACCGAGGCTGGATGAGCGATGCGCTCAAGGGGCTTCTGGTCGGCGCGGTCTCAATAGGCGTCGCGGCGGCAATCGGGGCGGCGGTCGGCGGGTGCAGGCTCAGTTTCCCGGCGCAGCCGGACATGCTGGCCTTCGCGCGCACTCTCTTGGCGTCGGGCTTCATCTTCATGTTGGGCGCAGCCGCGGAGGAGATGCTGTTTCGCGGCTACCCCTTGCAGACGCTGATGCGCTCGTGGCCCGTTTGGGTCGCGCTCATCCCGACATCTGTTCCCTTCGCGCTCGTGCATCTTGAGAATCCGAATGTCGTCCCCGGCTTCACGATGGCGAACACGGTTCTTGCGGGCGCGTGGCTCGCGGTCGCGTACTGGCGCACGCGGAGCCTATGGTTTCCTTTGGGCGTTCACTGGGGCTGGAACTGGATGCAGGGCGCAGTCCTCGGCTCGCCCGTGAGCGGCATCACGAAGATCACGCCCGACCCGCTCGTGCGCTTTGCAGACAACGGCCCCGCTTGGATCGGCGGCGGCGCGTACGGCATCGAGGGCGGCGCGGCCTGCACGCTCGCGCTCCTGCTCTCGATCCTTTTCATCTGGCGCACGCGCTTCGTCTCCGCCACGCCGGAATTGAAACGATTCACGGATGACGAGAATCCGAGCAACCACATCACCGCCTTCGACAGTTCGCGGGCCGTTGACGAGCGACGTGCGGAGTGACTGTCAAGAGTGTTTCGTCGTACTATTGACCCGCCAGAACATTCAACATACCTAATGCGCGACTTTTTTATCAGCTTGCGTAGCAAGCGTCAGAGTAAAGCCCAGCGTGAAGCCGTAGGCGAACGCTGGGTTAGCAAAACAACAAGAAGAGCAAGCTCACGAAGTGAGCGACAGACGTGTGCCGAGGTAGCCATCGTTAACGCAGCGGACTGCCGCCCGCCTTCGCGGGCTTGGAAATTATTGCACGCACATACCCAGCGTTGCGCCTGTGGCTTCACGCTGGGCTTTATTCTGGACGCCTGCTTCGCAGGCTCTATAACCAGCAAAAAAGAGTCACACGTTAGGGTCAACGACACAATTACGGCGCTCCCCGTGGAAGCCTTCGACGAAGGCAGGCACAAACGCATTTCGACGGCCTCGGAGCTTTGTCAAGGCCGAACATTCTGGAGGAACAGCATGGCTAATCAGACACTCTCCCGTTGGGCGCCACAAGTGTTGAGCGTCCTTCGCATCATCGCTGCATTTCTTTTAATCGCGCATGGAAGTCAGAAGCTCATGGACTTCCCGACGAAGCCGCCGCCGCAGGCAGCCGCGCAGCAGCAAGCGCAGCCCACACCACAGCAACAAGAGCAGGCAGCTGCACAGAAGCAAGCGCAAACAGCGCCGAAAGAGTTGCCGCCGCTGATGAAGGTCGCCGGATGGCTTGAGCTTGTCGGCGGACTTCTTCTTCTCATCGGACTCTTCACGCGCCCCGTCGCCTTCATCCTCTCAGGATTTATGGCCGCGGCCTACTTCATGGCGCACGCGCCGGGCGGCTTCTGGCCGATCCTTAACAGAGGCGAGCTGGCCGTCATCTTGTGTTTCGTCTTTTTCTACATCTTCTTCGCGGGAGGCGGCCCGTGGAGCGTGGACAGACTTCTGCGTCGTGGAGACACGTAAAGACTTGGCTGACGAGGTGAAACTCGGACGTATGAATCAGAAACGCGAGCGTGAGCGAGCGTGTCTCTTTCAAGAGTGAAACGCTCGCCCACGCTCGCGTTTCTGACCCTTATACTACCTCTCTTCAATCGGGACGTATGGCACGTCGCGCGGCCCCGTGTACTCGGCGCGCGGGCGTATCAGACGGTTGTTGGCGTACTGTTCAAGTATGTGCCCCGTCCAGCCTGAGATGCGGCTGACGGCGAAGATGGGCGTGAACAGGTCGAGTGGGATGCCCATCATGTAGTAGGCAGAGCCGGAGTAGTAGTCCACGTTCGGGTAGAGTTTTTTCTCCGCGAACATCCTCGCACGAAGCGTTTCGA
>DASQLL010000336.1:0-5529 GCA_035630035.1 Pyrinomonadaceae bacterium
GAGACGGCGGGCATCGCCCGCCTCTAAACGTTTGGTAAACTGATTCGCATCCCGCTTTAAGCGCACGATTGAATCGAGAGCCGAGCGGAGAGGGCAATGCTGAAGGACGGAAGACTTCGCGTCGCCACGTACAACGTGCACAAGTGCGTCGGCCTCGACCGGCGCGAGCGGCCCGCGCGCATCGCGGCGGCGTTGCGCGAGATTGATGCCGACGTTATAGCGTTGCAGGAGGTCGTGAGCGTCGAGTCGGACGCGGCGCGCGAGTCGCATCAGGCGCGCTTCATCGCCGAAGAGTTGGGCTGCGAGTTTCGCGTCGGCGAGAACCGAAGGCACAAGGGCGGCGCATACGGCAACGTCGTCTTGAGCCGACTGCCCGTAGCGTACTGCCACAACTACGACATCACTTGGCGTTGGCAGGAGCGGCGCGGCGCGTTGCGCGTTGACGTTCGTCTCGGCGCGGAGAGCGCATCAGTCCTTCACCTCTTCAACGTCCATCTGGGGACGGCCTTCGTCGAGCGGCGGCATCAGGGGCGCAAGCTCGTCGGCGACGACATCCTGCGCGACCCGCGTCTCACAGGCCCGCGCGTCGTGCTAGGCGACTTCAACGAGTGGACGCACGGCCTCGCGTCGCGGCTGCTTTCGGAGGAGCTTCAAAGCGCCGACGTGCGACAGCACCTTCGGACGCGCCGCACGTATCCGGGCGCGCTCCCGCTCGTGCATCTCGACCACATCTACTACGATCCCGCGCTCACGCTCGAACGCCTCACGCTCCACCGCAGCCGCGTCGCACTCGTCGCCTCGGATCATCTGCCGCTCGTCGCGGACTTTCGATTGAACACGACGTAAGGCGTCAACATCAGCCGAGCGCCATTAGGCGCGGAAGAGCAGTAGCCCACGGCGTCAGCCGTGGGAATGTGCAGATAAAATAAGCCGAAGCCCCGTAGGGGCGAAAGAATTTCGAGACAGCACAATTCGATTTTCTTTCGCCCCTACGGGGCTTTTCATTTTCTGATCTGTCTTGTCCCCACGGCTCGCGCCGTGGGCTACTGCTCTTCCGCCGCTTTCAGCGGCTGCGAACCATTCCCGTCTCGTCCTCTTACTTCCGCGCCAAAACAATCGGCGCGTCTTCGCTCGCGTGGACGCGACCGAAGAAGGCTCGCACGTCGGCGTACCTTTCGACGGGGATGGTCGCGGTGCGGCTGCATCCCGCCGCCACGGTTCAGGCCGATCTGGATCGAGATGTAATGGATGTTCTGCACGTAACGACCGATGGCCTGAATCTTCTCAAGCTCGGTCTTGGAACCAGCGGTCAGCTCGCGCGCCTTCGTGGCGATGGTGTCGTCAGGCTCGGCCTGCGGGGCGGAGGCGAAGGCGAGCGCGACGAGCAGGCAGAGCGCGCGCAACGCGCCGCGGCATGAGAAGGGGCGTGGGGACTTCATTTCCGTTGAAACCTTTCGTGGGAAAATGGCTTGACTTAAAAGTGGTCGGGTTAAAAGTTAATAATTTCGGTGAAGGCGTTCGCACTTTCGTCAGGTGCTGCGCCAGACCGACAACTTTAGAGTGAAGTTTACGACGAGAAATTGTACGGCGCAGGGCGGAAAAAGGGGCCGGAGTTTAAGACTTGAGGACTTGTTGGGGCGGAAGGCGAGAACGGGGGAGGGCCGCGTGAACGTTCACGCGGCCCTCCCCCGTTCTCGCCTGTCAGTGCCGCTGTCGGATCAGTTGGGCTTTAACGCACGAGCGATATGCTGACCGTTTTGGTCAGCGGGTTGATCGTGATGCGGAGCACGCCAGACGCCTGCTGGAGCGCGCCGCCGAGTGAGTCGCCCGAACTGGTGCCGTCGCCGGACGAAGCGCCGCCGGACGAAGTGCCGCCGTCCGCGCCGCCCGACGCGCCGGACGCGCCCGCTGCGTCGGGCGCGTAGCCCATGACGGTCGCCGTGACCTCGAACATCTCAGACGCGGGGTTGTTGAACTGCAAGCGGCGCCCGCCGCTCGTCTCGCCGGGCGCGAGTCGCTGATCCGACCCGACCTGCGAGGTGTAGTCGTAGACGGCGGGCGTCGAGATACCGTCGCCCGCGTTGTCCGCGTTCTTGACCGTCACACGCCCGCTGCGCGAGCTGATCGAGGTGATCGTGAAGCGCAGCGGCGCGAAGGCGCTCGTATCGGCGGAGACGTTCTTGAGCGTCCAGTCGCCTTGGAAGACGCCGCCCGCCAAGCTCACCGTCCCGTCAACCATCGCGGCCTCAATAAGCGAGGTGAAGTCGGCCTCGGTGCGCCGATCAACGACGACCGCCCGCGCCGCGCTCGCCGGCCCTTCGATCAGGCCGTGCTCCACGGCGAATAGCCCCGTCGCGCGGTACTGGTAAGTGCCGTTGCCGCGACCCGCCACGTCGAAGGTGGTCTGTGTGCCGGGCACGTCGGCGAGCGTCGCCCACGTCGCGCCGCCGTCACTCGACTCCTGCACGCGGAACTTCGCGGGCGCGGGGCTGCCCGCGTAGCCATAAGAGAGGCGGTAGCCGCCGTCTATGTCGGTCGGCGGGTTGCCGGCCAACTCGTTACCCGAGACGTTGCCCATCGTCGGCGCGACCGCCGTGAAAGTCGGGCGCACCGCGCGGAACTGGAAGGGCATCCGCAGCGTCTGCCCGCCGTCCGTGCGCGCCGCCGTCACGTACCACTCGATCTGCGTCGGATTCGCCGGCACGGACTCGCCGTTGACGCTGACGTTGACGTTGAAGCTGACCGAGCCGTATGCCGGCAATTCGACTTCGGAGACCGACTCGCCGGCCCAGTTCGTGAAGCTCACGGAGACGCCCGCGGGCATGTTGCGAACGGCGCTCGAACTTAACTGATAAATGCCCGCGCCCGCGCCGTCGCGCACGTCGGAGATCGTCACCGTCCGTGACCTCGTGTCCGTGCCGATGACGCCGGCGATGGGCACCGCGCCGAAGCTATGGCTGCCGAGGAAGTCCGGGTTGCCGGGCGAGGTGGAGACGAACACGCCGTGTGTGCGCGCGGTGGGCGAGCCTTCGCTCATGTTGATCTGCCCCGTGCCCATCAGCGCCGAGGCGTTGGCCGCGGCGAGGGCGTCAACCAGCCCCGCCCCCTGCTGGTTGAGAGTGTGCGCGCCGTCGGCGACGGGCGTGCCGTCAGCGTTGCGCAGGTTCGTGGCCGTGTTCATGAGCGAGGCGCGGATCATCGAGGGCGTCCACGAAGGGTTCTTCTGCTTGACGAGCGCGACGACGCCCGCAGTCATCGGCGAACTCATGGACGTGCCCGAGGCCGAGATGTAGCCTGTCGGCTCGAACATGTAGGCCGTGTTGGTGCCGACGCCGCCCGCGCGCACCGTCGCCGACAGCACCGAGACGCCCGGCGCGGTCACGTCCGGCTTGATCATGCCGAAGCCGTTGACGGCGCCCTTCGAGCTGAAGCCAGCCATGTCAGGCTCGAACAGCAGCGCCTTGTTGATGCGAATCTGGTTTGTCGAGACCGCGCCGAAGGCGGTCGAGCCGATGGCGTTCTTCAGGTACAGGCCGTGCGCCTTCGACAGGCCGACGACGGCGACGGTGGACTTGCGAACGGTCGCGGCAGTCAGATCGCCGTCCACGTTGTTGTAGATGACGACCGCGATGGCGCCCTTCGCGACGGCGAAGGCGGCCTTGTTGGAGAAGAGGCCCGTGCCCCCGGCCACCGGCGACTCGGGCGGGGTGTTGACGCTGCCGCCGCGCTCGATCAGGGCGATCTTACCGCGCACGGAGTCGGGCACTTGGTCGGGCGTCTCGGCCAGGCCGCAGAAGACATAGTTGTTCGTGATGTCCGCCAGAATGGGCGCGCCGCCTTCGAGCGGGAAGATCTTCATGTCCTTCCGGTTCCCGCCGCCTATCTCGTCGAGCTTGTTCGGCGCGGAGCCGGGATCAATGTTGGCGCCGACGGTTAGCACGCGGCGGCCCGCCCCGGGCGATCCGATGACACCTTCGCCGGTCGGGTTCGTAGCCGTCGGAGCGCCGCTGTTGCCCGCCGAGGCGACGACCGTCGTGCCGGCCAGCGTCGCGTTGTCTGCGGCGACGGCGGTCGCGGCGTTCGGGTTGTTCGACGTGTCGCCGAGGCTCATGTTGATGACGTGCGCTACGGGCTTGGCGATGCCCGTCAGCGTGAACGGCTGCACCGCGTCTTCGATAGCCATGATGATCGAGGCGGCTTGGCCGGAGCCGACGGTCGAGAGCACCTTGTAGCCCATGATCTTGGCCTGCGGGGCCACGCCGTGAATCTTCACGTCGTCAGCCGTTAGCGGCAGCCCGTCCGGCCCCGGAGCCTGCGAGAGGTAGCCAGCGGTGATGCCGGCGACGTGCGAGCCGTGGCCGAAGTCGTCGGTCACTGCGCCCGCCGTGTAGTTCATGTAGTAGATAACTTTGCGGTTCGAGTTTGCGACCGAGGGGCCGACGCCGAACTGCGGCGGAGTCGGGTCGGAGCCGAACATCGGGTGGTGCCACTCGACGCCCGTGTCGATGATGGCGACGTTGATGCCCTCGCCGTGGAAGCCGCCGGTTGCGAGCGCGTCGCCCATCTTGACCTGCGCCGGCTGGCCGTAGAGCGAGGGGGCGCGCGTGTACTTGACGCCGTTGTCGAGGTGCAGCTCGATCTCGCCGTTGGGCTGCACGGACTGGACTTGGCTCATCGCCTCGATGGCGGGGATCGCGTCCTCTGGGACGGCGAGCGTGACGCCGTTGTAGACGTAGTTGAAGCGGAAGTCTATGCGCGCCGTCTCGCCGTTGGGGCCGTTCGGCGCGTCCACGCTGACGAGGTTGAACGCGATGCCGGCGGCGCTCAACTGGTTCAGGAACTCGTCCTGCTGGTTGACGATCTGCTGGCGGTAGGCTTGCGCGTCGAACTCGCGGCCCGCCGCCTCTGCCGCGGCCTTCGCGACCACGACAGGCTCGCCCTTAAGTTGCACGATGACTGACTTCGCCGCCGCGCTCGCGCCCGCGACGAAGTTGCTCACGACCAACGCCGCCGTCAGCAGCGCCGCGATGGCGAAGCCGAACAGGGCCGTCCGGTTAAATTTGCTTCTCTTCATCTTCTGTATCTCCTCTTCGTCTCGTTTAGTCTTTTTTTCTAGATTAGTAGTCACGGCTTTCGCGACCCTGCTTGACGGTTGTGAGTATGCACAAAGGGGGTTGAGCTAAACTTGAGGATTGGGGCGAGCAGACTTGAGTTTCGGTTGAGGCGCAAAACGCAACCGTAATGCAACCTAAGCGCAACGAAACGGGGACGGCGTCCGTCGTGAGGCAAGGCGTTGGGCTTTTAATTCGTCGCCGCGAGCGGGACGGAGGCTGGCGAGCAGCAGGTCGCCATCTTCAAGATCAATAAAAGACGGGTGAGGACGTTGCAGCCCATACTCGAAGCGCGTTCCGGGGTGAAACCGCTTCCGGGTTTCTCAAGTCTAAAACCCCGGCGCCCAACACCCAGCGCCCCATTTGCCTTCCGCGCGACTCGCTGTTAATTTCCGTTTCGGCAAACGCATGAGTTTCA
>DASQLL010000337.1:0-10420 GCA_035630035.1 Pyrinomonadaceae bacterium
GAAGTCGCAGTATTCCGACAGGCTGACTTTAATCGCGGAGCATTCGGCGGCGTACTCTTCAATCGCGCGCAGCTTCGATTCGGGGTCGGTCGAGTCCGCGTTCGCGTTAATCGCGTCCTCGATGAGTCCGAGCGTGCGGTAGATCATCGCCTCGCCGACCCAAGTGCGAATCGCCATCTCCGCGAGCTTCGACTTTATCGCGCCGAAACTTGAGATGGACTTTCCGAACTGCCTGCGCTCGTTCGCGTAGCGCACCGATTCGCTCACCATCAGCTTCATGCCGCCGTTGCACATCGCGCCCAACTTGAAGCGACCGATGTTGAGAATGTTGAAGGCGATCTTGTGGCCCTTGCCGACTTCGCCTAGAAGATTCTCGACGGGCGTCCGCACGTCCGAGAGTACGAGCGCGGTCGTCGAAGAGCCTTTGATGCCCATCTTGTGCTCTTCCGCGCCGCTCGTCAGGCCCTCCTGCCGCTCGACGATGAAGCCCGTGAACTTGTCGCCGTCAACTTTGGCGAAGACGACGAACACGTCCGCGAAGCCGCCGTTCGTGATCCACATCTTCTCGCCGTTGAGGACATAGTGCGTTCCGTCTTCACTCAAACGCGCAGTCGCCTTCGCGGCGAGCGCGTCGGAGCCTGAGCCTGACTCGGTGAGCGCGTAGGCCGTTATCAGCTCGCCCGAAACGATGCTCGGCAGGTATTTTTTCTTCGCCTCTTCCGTGCCGTAGTAGAGAATCGGCAGCAGTCCGATGCCGTTCTGCGCGCCCATCGTCGTGGCGAAAGAGGCCGCGCGCCCGAAGCTCTCGCCGATGATCGCGCCCGACACCTGATCGAGTCCGAGACCGCCGTACTCTTCGGGCACGGTCGCGCCGATGAGTCCGATCTCCGCGCCCTTCTGTATAAGCTCGCGCGCGAGCTTCCAATCCTTCTTCTCAAGGTCGTCCAGACGCGGGCGCACCTCGCCGTCCATGAACTGCCGCGCGGTGTCGGCGATCATGCGATGCTCTTCGGTGAAATCTTCCGGCGTGAAGACCTCTTCGGGCGTGCGCTCTTCAATCAGGAAGCCCCCGCCCACGATAATTTTTTTCTCTTCGGCTACGGCAGACATAAGTTCGTCCTTTCGTCAGTTCGATGGGTTAGGCTAAACCCTCAGCTCGCGTTTAGCGGAAAGAATTATTAACAGGGATGGACAGGATAGACAGGATTTGTCTTTCTATCCTGTTCATCCTGTCCATCCCTGTTAATTTTTGTAGCATCACACTCAACCTACTCGCTCGAAAATCCCCGCCGCGCCCATGCCGCCGCCGACGCACATCGTCACCATTCCGTAACGACCGCCGCGACGCTCAAGCTCGCGCAGGATAGAGGCCGTGAGCTTCGCGCCCGTGCAGCCCAGAGGGTGTCCGAGCGCTATTGCGCCGCCGTTGACGTTGACGCGTTCGGCGTCGAGTCCGAGCGTCTTGATGACTGCGAGCGACTGCGCGGCGAAGGCTTCGTTCAGCTCGAACACGTCAATGTCTTCGAGCTTGAGTCCGGCAATCTTCAGAGCCTTCGGGATTGCGTAGACGGGGCCGATGCCCATCTCTTCGGGCGGACACCCGGCGGTCGCGTATGCGACGAAGCGCGCGAGCGGTTTCAAGTTCAAAGCATTCGCCCTCTCATCCGACATGACGACCACGGCGGCAGCGCCGTCAGACATCTGCGAGGCGTTGCCGGCGGTTATCGTGCCCTTCACGTGGAACGCGGCCTTCAGTTTCGCCAAGCCCTCCTCGGAAGTGTCGCGCCGCACGCCCTCGTCCTTAGCGAACGTGACCTCGCGCCTCGTCTTCTTGCCCTTCGCGTCCAACTCCTCGAACGTGACGCTTAAAGGCACAACCTCGTCGTCGAACTTGCCCGCGTCCTGCGCCGCCGCCGCGCGCCTGTGAGAGCGGAGCGCGAAGGCGTCCTGCTCCTCGCGCGAGACCTCGTACTTGCGCGCGACGTTCTCCGTGGCGAGTCCCATGTTGAGATAAAAATCCGGGTAGTGCTCGACGAGATACGGGTTCGGTCGGATGATGTGCCCGCCCATAGGAATCAAAGACATCGTCTCAAGACCGCCCGCGACGATAACGTCCGCGCCCCCCGTGCGTATGCGATCCGCCGCGATTGCGATGGACTGGAGGCCCGACGAGCAGAAGCGGTTGACGGTCATCGCGCTCGTCTCGACGGGAAGCCCCGCGCGAATCGCCGCCGCGCGCGCGACGTTCATGCCCTGCTCCGCCTCCGGCATCGCGCAGCCCATGATTACGTCTTCGATCTCCGCCTTCTCAAGCCCTCCGGCGCGCTTGATCGCCTCTTCGATGACAGCCGCGCCCATCTCGTCGGGCCGCGTGTTGCGAAGCGTGCCCTTAGGCGCTTTGCCGACCGCCGTGCGGACGGCTGAAACTATTACTGCGTCTCTCATAATCACTCCGTGAAGCTGTTAGCTGTTAGCTATTAGCCAGAACCGTGTTCGGCTCGTCATTCAAAATTTAAAAACTACGCGGTTGCTCGCTTCCGGCTAAAAGCTAATAGCTAACAGCTAATAGCTACCTCAACCTCTTCGAGCGGCGACAGAATTCTCAAATCCTTCGGCTCGATCTCGACGAGGAAGCCGCGCTTGCCGCCGTTGATGTAAATCTTCGTTAGCTCGAAAATCGTTCGCTCGACGTAGACGGGCAACTTCGCGCGCGTGCCGAAGGGACTTGTCCCGCCTACGAGGTAGCCCGTGTGCTTTTGCGCCGTCGCGGGGTCGCAGGGGGTTACGCTCTTGACGCCAAGCGTGCGCGCGAGATGCTTCGTAGAGACCTCGCGGTCGCCGTGCATCAGAACGATGAGAGGCTTGCGCGCGTCCGTCTCCAACACGAGCGACTTGACGACCGCGTGCTCGTCAACGCCCAGCATCTCCGCCGAGTGGCGCGTGCCGCCGCGCTCTTCGTAGACGTAGAGGCGCGGCTCGAACTCTACACGCTTCTCTCTCAAAAGCCTGACGGCTGGCGTCACGGGGTAATCCATAACTCGTGAATGGTAAATGGTAAATGGTAAATCGTTTTGTTGATCTCTATTTGACTTGCGATTCACCGCTCAAGTTGAGCGACGCTCAACCACCATTTACCATTTACCATTTACGATTTACTACTCGGAAAGCCCACGGCCTCCGTCACGCGACGCGCCTGCGCGAAGTGGCGACGCTCGTGCGCGACGACGATGCGGCACGCGTCGGGCAGTCGGTAGGTGACGAAGCCTGAGATGGGCGACGTGACGACCACCTTTTCGAGATCGCGCCCCGCGGTCGCCTTCAACAGCTCCGAAAGCTCGCTCTGGTGCTCGGCGAATCTGTTGATGATGCCGCCATCAATGTCGCTGCTCGAAGGCTCAAGCTTCTTCGGCGCTTTGAACTTTCGCCCGCCTTCCTGCTCAAGCGAGCGCGCGACGAACTTTCCGAACAGGCCGGTGAAGGGCGACCAGTTCTCCCAAGCGCCGTTGCGACGCTCGCCGCGACCGACCTGTTCGAGCAGAGGGAAGAAGCCTCGGTTCGTTACGATCAGATGGTCGAAGCACTGGCCGACGCTCCACTCTTCCGCCGAAGGCTTCCAGTTGAGCTGCGCGGGCGTGAGCGCGCCGAAGACTTTGCGCGCGTCCTCCGTGATCGAGCCGAGTTGCTCGATGAGCTTGCCCTGCACGCCGTTCGTTTGATTCGTGCTCATAACAAAATCCTCTACGCGGGTAATTCTGTAGGGGCAGGGCTTGTCCCTGCCCGTCAACTCTCATTTCAGCGCAAGCCGCATCTGTAACACGGCGGGCAGGGACAAGCCCTGCCCCTACAGGTCTTCCAATGCACCCTAGTTCCTCAACGGCTTGCCCGTCTTCAGCATGTGCGCGATGCGCTCCTGCGTCTGGCGATGTCCGCACAGAGAGAGGAAGGCTTCGCGCTCAAGGTCGAGCAGATACTGCTCCGAGACGCGCGTCTCGTGGTTGAGGTCGCCGCCCGTGAGTATGCGCGCGAGCTTCTCGCCGATGACGGCGTCGTAGTCGGAGATGAAGCCGCCGCGCTTCATCTGATGTATGCCGAGCTTGAGCGTCGAGAGCGCCGCGCCTCCGAGCGCAGGGATGTCCGCGCGCTGCCGCGGCTGTGTGTACCCCGTTGCGGCGAGTGAAAGAACCTCCTGCTTTGCGTCGGCGATGAGCCGGTCGGCGTTCATCGAGTAAGAGTCCTCTTCGCGCAGGAAGCCGAAGGCTTTCGCCTCCGCCGCCGAAGTTGCGACCTTAGCCATCGCAATCGTCTCGAACGCGCGTTTGACGAACGGGAACGCGTCGGCCTCCGTCACGCCCGCGGGAATCGCGTCCAACGCGCGCACCAGCATCTCCTTCGTACCGCCGCCCGCGGGGATGAGTCCGACGCCGACCTCGACGAGGCCGATGTAAGTCTCAGCCGAAGCGCGCGCGCGATCCGCGTGCAGAGTCATCTCGCACCCTCCGCCGAAGGTCATCTGGAACGGCGCGACGACGACGGGCTTGGGCGAGTAGCGAAGGCTCATCGTCGCCTGCTGGAAGGCGCGTATGCCGAGGTCAAGCTCATCCCAGTCTTCCTCCTGCGCGCCGAGCAGAACGAGCATGATGTTCGCGCCCACGGAAAAATTCTGGCCCTGATTTCCGACGACGAGGCCGACGAAATTCTTTTCGACTTCGGCGAGCGCGTACTTGAGCATCTGCAAGGTGTCGCCGCCTATCGAGTTCATCTTCGAGTGGAACTCAAGGCACGCCACGCCGTCGCCTATGTCCACGAGCGACGCGCCCGCGTTCTTCTTGATTACGCCCGTGCGGTCTTTGACGGATTTGAGAACGATGACGCCCGGCTGCTCCGTGACGGGCACGTACTCGCCCTTCTGAAAATCGAAATAGAGTTGCCGCCCCTCTTCGTTCTTATAGAAAGAGGTCGCGCCCGCGTCGAGCATCCTCCGCACGTTCTCAGGGACTGCGCGCCCCTCTTCCTTCATGCGCGCGACGGACTTCTCCAAGCCCACGGCGTCCCAAGTCTCGAACACGCCAAGCTCCCAGCCGAAGCCCCACTTCATCGCGCGGTCAATCTCTACGACCGTGTCCGCGATCTCAGGGATGCGGTTCGCCGCATAAGCGAAGACGCGCGTCATCGTCTTCCAAAGGAACGCGCCCGCGCGCTCTTTGCCCCACACGAGCGATTTGATTCGCGCGCGCGTGTCCTCGATGTTCTTCGTGGCGTCGAGCGCGGGGAGTTTCGCTTTCTGCTGCGCGCGGTATTCGAGCGTGGCAACGTCCAGAGTCCAGATGTCGCGCGCGCCGCCCTCGCCCTTGCGCTTCTGGTAGAAGCCGCCCTTCGTCTTGTCGCCGAGGAGACGGCCCGCCACCATGCGCTCGACGAATTCGGGGAGCGCGTAAGCCTCTCGATCCTCGTCGTCGGGCACGGCCTCGTAGAGGTTGCGCGAGACGTGCGCGAGAACGTCGAGGCCGACGATGTCGAACGTGCGGAAGGTCGCCGACTTCGGACGGCCCACGGCCTGACCCGTCATCTTGTCAACCTCCTCAATCGTGTAGCCGTCCTCGGCCATGACCTTCATCGTCACCATCGCGCCGTATGTGCCGACGCGGTTCGCGATGAAGTTCGGGCGGTCTTTCGCGACGACCACGCCCTTGCCTAGTCGCTGGTCTAAAAAGCCGTAGACGGAGCAGGAGACTTCGGGCTTCGTCCATTCGGTTCGTATAAGCTCTACGAGATGCAGGTAGCGCGGCGGGTTGAAGAAGTGCGTGCCGAGGAAATGCGCTCGGAAGTCTTCCGAGCGGCCTTCGGCAAGCTCGCGTATGGGTATGCCGCTCGTGTTCGACGCGACGATTGAGCCGGGCCGCCGGTGCTGCTCGACGCGCTCGTAGAGGCTACGCTTTATCTCAAGGTTCTCGATGACGGCCTCGATGATGATGTCGCAGTCCTTGATGCGCGCCAAGTCGTCCTCGAAGTTGCCGACCGAGACGAGCGAGGCCGCGTCCGAAGTGAAGAACGCTGCGGGCTTGGCCTTCTTCGCGGCCTCGAATCCGGCGCGCGCGATGCGGTCGCGCACCTCGCGCGAGTCGAGCGCGAGGCCCTTCGCGGCCTCTTCGGGTGTCAACTCTTTCGGCGCGATGTCTAAGAGGAGCGCGGGAATACCCGCGTTGGCGAGGTGCGCCGCGATCTGCGCGCCCATCGTGCCCGCGCCCAGCACGGCGGCCCTTTCAAAGCGAATCATAGGGGAAGAATGCCTTTCAAAAAGATTCCAGCGAGGCGGGCATATAATACTGAATGAGTATTCATTCAGCAAGTCGCAGGAAGCCAAGCTCGCGGCGGTGGGCAGATGTCGGGTTGAGTCCGTTCGGTCATTAAATGCTTTATCTTTTTCTCAAAATAAGTTATATAGGGCAACCGCTTGGCAGAGTTTCACCGCCCGACCTCGCGCATCTGCTTTTATCTTACTAGCCAAGGTGACCCGACAGGCGGCGTTCAGGCAAGTCATGTCTCCAATATAAGGAGTAGGCGATGGGTATCGAGAGTCAGAAGTTCGCGCAAGCGCGCGGCTCTAGGCTGACAACCGGCCAGCAGTCAGAGCAGCGGCCATCGCACCGGGTAGGCGCTGTGCAAACACAAGCGGCTGTCTCACAAAACAGACGGCCCCCGGTAGCACCACCCCCGTATCGCCCTCAACCCGCGCCCAAGGTTTTACAGGCGAAGGGAATTGCCCACCACCATCCGGCTCAATCGTTACAGCGCCTGTCGGCAGCTCCTCCAATCTACCGCCCCCAGCCCACGCCAAAGTGTCTCCAACTGAAGACGGATGTCCGGCAGACGCGCGTCGTTGAAACGCAGAGGCAGCCTCTCGTCCCGTCTATAAATAGACCCGGAACAAAACCGTTCCATCCCGTGCCAGCACACCACCGCGGGCCAATCCAGCAGACTAAGCCGACCTCTCCACTTGCATCAACGCCACCGACGGCCCAACGCACGGCGACGGCTCAGATGAAACCTGCTCAACCTCCGAACGCGCAACGGCCCGGACAGTTTTCAAATTCGATTGGGCCAATCAACTCGAAGGCCGGTTTCGCTCCGCGCGTGGGGGCTGCGGCAGGAATGGGGCTAAGAACCGCACAGCCTGCGCCGCGAATCGGGGCTGCACACGTCTCGCCCGCCGTGGCGGCGTTGCAAAGGAAGGCGGCTGCTCCTCCGAATGCTCGACAGTTAGGGAGAGGTGTGGTCATCCAACGCAAGCCGCTGACAATTAATAATCCGACGAACAAAACAGATGGTCTCCATATAGACACGAAAAACATGAAGACGATTGGTTCAGACTCCGTGCCTGAGCACATCATCGCAGTCATGAAGAACCCGACGCCCGGCAGTGTTCCCAGTGTGGCTCCGCCCGGTTGGAGTTGGTTACAACAAAGAGTGCAGAAGCTTAAAGGGAGTTGGGTGCGGTTTCATATTATCAACCGGCTTCTGGGCGGACGTGGGGACAAAACATGGAATCTTGTCCCGACTTCGGTTGCGGTAAACAACTATTTTTCGCAGAACATTGAAGAAGATGCGAAAGCAAGCGCTAAGAAGAAATGGACATATATAGACGTGGAGTTGCACTACAATCCGCTCTGGCCTGCGCCCATACCGGATAGGATTGAGGCGGAATGGGGAAGCTGGAGTAGCAACTCAAACAAGTGGGTAGTGAAAAATACAGAGACCATGCATAATGCTGACATCACGCAAATCGGAACCAATATTGCCTACGTGCGGGGAGTAAATATCACGATAGAGCAGTTGACGAAGACGAGGCGTAAGGTTCCCACTGGTTCTGGCTCAGCGTTTAAGGACTTCTTGCGCGATGAGAGGTTCGACAGCGATTCGCTGATTGAGTTCTGGAATAGTATCAGGCAGGATTTTATAGGTGAGGAGACTGACCAGTGGGTTGACCAAATCTGGTTAGATGAAACTGAGACGGTGGGCGAATACCAAGCAGTCGTTAAGAAGCTCCCCGTTCTCAATACTAAGAAGCGCAAACGCAACTCAACGGGCCTTACAGGCGGAAAGAACAAGAAGAAAAAGAATTAAAAAGAGGACGACGCTTGTGCTGCTATGGCCGCCGTCTGAAATGCCCTTTGAGGGCATCTGAGTAACCGCCTCAAGAAAGCGGCAGGCTCTCTTCCGGCCTTTGCTTTCGAGTCCGAAGTCGAAGCTCAACACATTTAGGACGGAGCGAAAATGGGCCAGACATTTCTTCCCCGATTCCAACAGATGGTCGCCGAGCTTCGGGAACACCCTCAGATCAATGTCACAGAAGTCCGCATCGCTTCAGCCGCCAGCCGGGAGGAGGTCGAAGCCGCAAAGCGCATGGCCGAAGGCCGCTTGCCCGAAGGGATGGAGGACTTCTATTTAGAGATGAACGGATTCCTGTTGGAGTGGGAACACAAACAGGAAGAGTTGCGACGAGGTGCTGAAATCAACAGAGGCTCGGTGGAGATTCTTCCCATCGGTGAAGTTCTGAAAGGCTGGCAGGGCGTTACATGGTTCGAGTTCGAGGGGGGCGAGCGTTTTAAGAGCGTAAAGCCTCTGGATTTCTTTGCCCCTGAAGCATGCGCCGCGCTCGTCCACTCGGAATCGAAAGGGTTCGCCTCCACTGTGCATTATCATTATCTGGGAGAGTTTCTTTGTAACACCGGATATAGTTTCACGCAGTTCATAGACCGTCTGCTCAACGCCCGTGGCTTCTGGTACTGGATAGAAACCTTGTGCCCTGACACTCAACAGAGTCCGGAGGCCCAGAATTTCCTACAGCAAATGCCTTCGTTGTTCGAGGACTTCCAACCCACACTATTCCAACCGGGGTCTTGAAAGAAAATGCGGCGGGCGTCTCGTGTAGTGGAATCTACAATCCCTTCACGAGACGCCCGCCGCGGCTGTCAGAGCCGGAGCGCCGTCAGTTGTTATTAGCGGCGGGGCGCATTCGCCTGTTTGCCGCTCTCGGCTGATTGCAAGCTCTGTTCGAGCGCGGCGAGGCGCTGTTCGAGCGTGGTCAGTTGCGTGCGGAGTTGTGCGTTCTCTTTCTGTAGCTCCGCGGTGCGCTGGTCGAGCGCTTGGGCGGCGGCGAGGTTGATGCCGGCGAGGTCTTGGACGCCGATGGCCTTGTCGCTCGTGCCGAGGCCGAACGCGCCGTAGAAGTCTTCGGCCATCGGGCCGAGGTGGCGCACCTGTTGGCCTTCGGAGATGTAGTTCCAGCTCGTCACGGGGACTTTACGCAGACGCGTTAGAACGTCTTCGCCGCTGACGCTCAGGAAGTTCTCCTTCGTCGTGCGGCTCGAAGTGCAGTTGAAGACGCCGGAGCCTGCGGGCAGGTTGCAGCCCGTCGTGCCGCCGAGGTTGGTGCGGAAGCGGAAGCCGCCCGTGGCGCGCGCCGCGAACTCGTTGTTCGCAGTGTTGCGGAAGGTGTCCGCGCTCGCGGTGGCCGAGCCGTCGCTCCAGATGAACGTGCCGCTGAAACCGTTGTTCGAGGCGAACTTGCCGAGCGCCGTCGTGTGATCCTGATCGGCGGTCACGTTAAAGCCCATGGCGACCGCCGCGAGGCCGCGTATGTTGAAGGTGTCGGGGTCGCACTTGCCATTGATGAGCGGGCCACCCGACTGCGCCTTGTTGCCGAAGGCGACGCCGTATGTGTCGCACACGCGGTTGCCCGCGCCCGCCGAGAACCCGGCAGCGCCTTTGACCTCGTTGCCGCTGCCGAAGGCGATGCTCGACGTAGAGCGCGCGAAGTTCGTGTCGCCGAAGGCGAGCGCGTAGAGGCCGCTTGCGGTGGAGTTGCTGCCGCCCGCCCAAGAGAAGAAGCCGACGTTGGCATCGTCCCACTCGTTGTCGGCGTAGCCGGAGCGGAACGCGCCCTTGTATGTGTGCCAAGAGGTGCGATAGCCCTTGCCCTCCATCGGCGACGTGCCGATGCCGAGGTTGCCGGTGGCGACGAAGCTGCCGTTCTGGAAGACCTTGAAGAAGGCGGGCGTGTGGCCGCCGGGGCCGCTGCAACAGGTCGAGCCGCCGCGCAGGTTAATCATCGTCGCCGTGCCGTTCGCGTCGCCGACCGAGAGCTGCTCGGCGCCGGGGACGAAGCGGACGAAGTTCGAGTCAGTGTAAGCCTTGTTCGTCGCGTCGCCCGCGTTGACGGGGTTGCCGACGTTCGTGACGAGCGAGTTGTTCGCGGAGAGGCCCGCGCCGAAGACGTTCGCGCCCGACCAGAGGTTCGCGCCATTGAGGCGCGCGACGTTGCCCGAAAGCCGGTTGTCGCCGATCACGCCCGTCGTCGCAGGATCATTGATAGCGCCGATGATGTTCGTGCCGCTCGGTGTGCTGCCTGCGACGCCGCTGG
>DASQLL010000338.1:0-8278 GCA_035630035.1 Pyrinomonadaceae bacterium
AAGACCCGAACAACGACGACGCCTACAAGGCCATGGTCTTCCTCTACGGGCAGATGAAGAACGACGACAAGGTGCGACAACTCCTCTTGGAGCGTGCAAGCACTGGCCCGTCCCCTGAGAAGCGCGCCGAAGCGCTCGTCATCCTCGCGAGCAAGCATTGGCAATGCTCCTACGACATCACCGAACAGAAAGAGAACAAGACGACCGAGAACACGCCGGACAAGGTCATCGTCCACTTCAAGAAGCCCGCGAACCAAGCCGACTTCGATAAGGCCAACACCTGCGCGACCGAGGGGCTAAAGCTTGCCGAGCAGGCCGTCAGCCTCGACCAGAACAACGCCAACGCTTGGACGCAAAAGGCAAACCTCCTTCGCGAAAAGGCGAAGCTGGCAGAGATGGACGGCAACACGCAGGCGAAGGACGAATTCGAGAATCAAGCGAAGTCCGCGCGCGAGACGCAGTCGAAGCTGGCTCAGGAGGCGCAGAAGAAGAAGGAGGCCGAGGAGGCCGCCAAGTCGCCGACTCCGCCTGCCAGCTAAATTTTCAACACCACGGCTTTCATCGTCGGCAAACGCCGTAGTAGCCGTCGCCCAAATCTGACAAGCACGTCCGGGTGATGCTCGACTTCCCGTCGGGCATCACCATTTTTATAGTAGTCAGTAGCCAGTAGACAGTAGTCAGTATTAAAATCCTACTGGCTACTGACTACTGTCTACTGTCTACTGTCTTTATGATTCGCATCGAGGAGATAGTCGAAAAAGTTGGGCGCAACCACCCGCAGGCCGACCTTGACGTTCTGCGGCGCGCTTACTTTTTCTCCGCCCTCCACCACAAGGGCCAGACGCGCGCTTCCGGCGAGCCGTACCTCGTACACCCGCTCGAAGTCGCGAACATCCTCGCCGACATGCGGCTCGACGAAGTCTCGGTCGCCACGGGCCTTCTCCACGACGTTGTAGAGGACACGCTCGTCGAGCCGGAAGTCATACGCGCGGCGTTCGGCGAAGAGATAGCGCACCTCGTTGACGGGCTTACCAAACTCGCGCAGATCAGCAATCAGTCGCGCGAGGAGCAGCAAGCCGAGAACGTTCGCAAGATGCTGCTCGCGATGGTTGACGACGTGCGCGTCGTTCTCGTCAAGCTCGCCGACCGCCTCCACAACATGCGTACCCTCCAGCACCTCAAGCCCGAAAAGCGCCGCCGCATCGCGCAGGAGACTCTGGACATCTTCGCCCCCATCGCGCACCGACTCGGCATGGGCCGCCTGCGCGGCGAATTGGAAGACCTCGCCTTCAAGCACCTGAACCCGGAAGAGTACCGCACGCTCTCCGAGCAACTGGAGATGCGTAGAAAAGAGCACGAGGCGTTCCTGCGCGAGATGACCGCGCTCGTAGAGGAGAAGATGCGCGAGGCGGGCGTGCCGTTCATAAGCATCGAGGGGCGCGTCAAACGTCTCTACTCGATCTCGAAGAAGCTCAAGCGGCAGAAGATTACGCTCGATCAGGTCTACGACCTCATCGCCGCGCGCATCATCACGCCCGACGAAGCGCGCTACTGCTACGCCGCGCTCGGCGTCGTCCACACGCTCTGGCAGCCTATACCGGGACGCTTCAAGGACTGGATCGCGACGCCGCGCGACAACCTGTATCAATCGCTCCACACCTCCGTCATCGGCGCGAAGGGCCAGCCGTTCGAGGTGCAGATTCGCACGGAGGAGATGCACCGCATCGCGGAGGAGGGCGTCGCCGCGCACTGGAAGTACAAGGAAGGCCGCCGCGGCGCGCACGACGACGACGAGGCGTTCCAGTGGCTGCGCTCTCTGGTCGAGTGGTCGCAGGAGGTCAAGGACTCGCGCGACTTTTTAGAGTCTCTCAAGCTCGACCTCTACCCGAAGGACGTTTACGCCTTCACGCCGATGGGCAAGATCATACAGCTCCAGCGCGGCTCGACGCCGGTTGACTTCGCCTACATGATCCACACCGAGGTCGGCAACACCTGCACGGGCGCGCGAATCAACGGGCGCATCATGCCGCTCCGCACGGCCATACAGAACGGCGACGTTGTGGAGATACTCACCTCGCCGAACGCGCGGCCCACGCGCGACTGGCTCAACTTCGTCAAATCCTCCCGCGCGCGCAACCGAGTCCGCCACGCTGTCGCCGAGCAGCAGCGCGCCGAGAGCATAGAGCTTGGCCGCAAGCTCTTCGAGAAGGAGGCGACGCGCTTCCACCTCACGCCGAAGAAAATCCTGAACGACGCGGACGGCTCATTCAAGCGCATCGCGAACGAGTACGGCTACGGTCGCGTTGACGACCTTCTTGCGGCCATCGGCTACGGCAAGACGATGCCGCGCAACGTCATCGCCAAGTATCTCGGCCCGGAAAAATTCGCGGAGATAGAGCAGAAGAAGGAGTCGCCGCTCCGAAGCCGCGTGAGCGCGGGCGTGCAGGCCGTCAAGAAGTTCATACGCTTGGGTGAAGACTCAATCGTCGTCCGAGGCGTTGACGACCTTCTCGTCACGCGCGCGCGTTGCTGCAACCCCGTCCGCGGCGAAGAGATCGTCGGTTACGTCACGCGCGGCAAAGGCGTTGCGGTTCACGCGCGGCGCTGCACGAACGTCGAGCAGTTGATGATAAACCCGGAGCGCGTCGTCGAGGTCGAGTGGGCCGACGCGGGCGCGGGCGAGGCCGCATACGCCGTCCGCCTTCGCGCCGTCACGGAGAATCGCACGGGCATGATCGCCGACGTGACGAACGCCATCAAGGACATCAAGACGAACATCCGCGCCTCGAACGCCTCGGTCGAGCCTGACGACCGCGGACTCATCGAAGTCACGGTCGAGGTCTTCGATTTGAAGCACCTCGACAAGGTCATGTCGTCCATACGCAAAGTGCCGGGCGTGCTTGATGTCGAGCGCGTCCGCGGGACGGCGTGAGGGAAGCTATCAGCCAGTAATAAAAGGTAGGAATAAATACAAAGGAGACAGTCATGAAATTCTCCCGCCTTCTGCTGCTTGCCATTCTTTTTCTGGCTGTTTCATACACAAACGCGCAGTCTCCAAGAGAGACACTCGCCACACAAGCCCAAAAATATGCTGACGCGATATTTAACAGAGATTATGAGTCTGCCGTTAAACTCTTGTATCCACTTTTTGTTCAAGCTGCTGGCGGTCACCAAAAAGTTCTGGAGGCTCTTAAAGGGGGAATGGAAAAATCAGACGCACAAGGCGTGACGCTAAATAAAATTTCTATGGGAACCCCTTCTGTAATTGTCAAAGAGGGTCTTGAAGATGTAGCTATCATTCCGACAGAAATGGAAATGTCGGCTGGTGGCAAGAAAGGTAAAGCGTTCTCTTACATGGTCGCTGTATCTCAGAATAACGGAAAGAGTTGGTACTTTTTTGAAGGCCCTGCGTTAACCAAAGAAGAACTAGCCAAGCTGTACCCAAAGCTCGTTGCTACGGTAAAAGTTCCAGAGAAGAGAAACGAACTGGTTGATGAATTGAATGCGGAAATAAACGAAGGATTTAGACAAATAGAGCAAAAGGAGGGCAAGCCTATTGAGCAAATTCTTGATGAACAATCGGCAGAATTCAAGCGTGTCGTCAGGAAGATTGAAGAGAATGGATTAAGGCTGTACATTGAAAAGAGAGAAGGGAAAAAGTTAGAGGAAATTCCGACCAGACGGCTAATCGAAATCCTCAAAGAATTGAAAATAGAATAGACCTCTTACAAAATCAGAATGATTGGATGCAGGAATCAGCTATAGACAATGGAGCCTGAAACTACGAGTGATTTTTATTGAAGAAAGCCCCAGAGAAGCCAAATCCTTTACTGATGAGACCTCGCCTCGGAAGCCCGCAGCCTCAGACCGCAAAGTTTCAATTCACGGTCAGGTAATTAAGGAACTGCCACTAGACTGGTATCACGACCTCATGCGCCTTTATCCGGGCGAAAGGGGGGAAGTAAAGTCTGTCCGCATCCTTAATGAATTCCACAATCTACCCCGTGAGATACAAGATAATACTTGGGCCGGCATGAAGCGGGTCATAATCAACATTGTGGACTCACTCTCGTACCAAACCGACTATAAGAAAATCCTCGCAGACGTTTATAAAAATGATAAAGCCTATGAGTTATTAAGACTACACGCTAACCAAGGAAAAGAAGTTGCAAAGAACATACTCAAGGTGATGGATGTGACAATTACCGAGTGGATCATCAGAGATTCACCGCCGTATAGATTGAAAGAAATAATGTGCCCGCGTTACTTTCCGGGCAGCTTAGCCTTTTATATGAATCAGCCCCAGCCTTATGATGATGAGGTTGACTTAACTCCGTTTAAGTCAAAAACCAGTTCAATGTTAGGCAAGGCCGTCAAGTATTCTTCAAAATCCGGTTCGGTTTTTTTCCGGGCAATTGACCAGATTGACGGACGGCAGAGGTATCTTGGGGAAAACTGGACGCAGTACAGGGTGAATCAAGTCTTGCGTGACTCTCACGCCTTTGACAGAGGAGACGACAAGGCAATTAAGTGGATAGATAATCAGCGCCAAGATATAGCGAAGGGCGGACTTTATAATTACCGGCATAACAAATTTAGCTTTCAGACACTCTATAGCGTCTCATCAGAGACATCTAGCCATATTCAAGCAGCAGATATAGCAGCCGGGTTTGCACGACTGGCTTACGAGCGCTATGGCATCGTTGCGGTAGCTGGCAGCTTCGATTATGTTACTCTCAACGGGGAGCGGATTACGCAGAACGACGCTGAGGAGAAATTCGAGTTATGGCGTCAGCTTATTGAGCAGGAGAAACGGAATAGCCAAGCCATTATTCTTAGCAATTAAAAGCCTTCCGAAACACTTCCGCCGTGCATCCATCCTTCATCGCATCATCAATAAACCTACGCCATGCGATTTAGAGAAGAGAGGCTTGAGCAAACAGCGCTGCGGCTACCTGCACTCGCTTAAAGCTGAAAGCCAATAGCTTCTCCGTTTGCCGTGCTGCGGATGCTCTGTTAGAATCTGCAATTTGTTTGAAGCCCTGCGAAAAGAGGTGTCGGCGACTGTGAGGCAGATCATCAAGACGGAGGATGCGCCGGGGGCAATCGGGCCTTATTCGCAGGCGGTCGTGGCGGGCGGCTTCGTCTTTCTGTCGGGGCAGATTCCGCTCGATCCGGCTACGGGCGAGTTCGTGGAGGGCGGCATCGCGGAGCAGACCGAGCAGGTCTTGCGAAACCTCTCGAAGGTTCTGGAAGCGGCGGGGACGAGTCTTGCGCGCGTCGTCAAGACGACAGTTTTTCTGGCCGACATGTCGGACTTCACGGCAATGAACGAGGTCTACGGGCGATACTTTAACGAGAATCCGCCCGCGCGCTCGACCGTTCAAGCGGCGCGACTGCCGCGCGACGCGCGCGTCGAGATTGACGTCGTCGCGCTCGCGGGCCGCGAGTAAAATTTTTTGAGTCCCACGCGGCGGGCAAACGAAAAGCGGGGGCGTCTCGCCTTCAGACGAAACGCCCGCCGCCTTTGTTGATTGAAAATTTTCGGTTAAGCCGCCTTCGCTACTTTGCCGCCCTTGATGCAGGTCGTGCAGACCTTCATGCGGACGTTGCCGCCCTGCGGTCGCTGTACGCGGATTGATTGCAGGTTGGGGTCGAAGCGGCGGCGCGTGCGGTTATTCGCGTGCGAGACGTTGTTCCCGAACTGCGGCCCCTTGCCGCAGACTTCGCATCGTTTAGCCATAGCAGTATTAAAACCTCCGAAGTAGTTAAAAAGGGCGCGTTACGCTTTCCCATATCGCACAGACGCGATAGCAGCGCACGTCCGAAACGAAAACTTATAGCAAACGGGTTTGCGGCGCGTCAAGTTAGGGCCGAAGGTCGCGGCCACCGAAATTCGCGCTCAAGAGAATATCTTCCAAACATCGAAGGAGCAGAAAGCCACAGTGCAAAGAGTCGTCAGTCAGATCGCATTCGTCCTCGTCGTCGCCAGTCTAGCCATCACTTCAGCCGCGTGCAGCGGCAAGAAAGACGGCCCCGGCAGCGGATCAGACGTTGCCGCCACCGTTAATGGCAAGGACATCACACTCGGCGAGGTGGATCGCATCATCAGCCAGCAGACCAGCGGGCAGCAGGCGAAGATGTCCACCATCCAGCTCGCCGCCGCGCGTCTTCAGGTGCTCGACAAGCTGATCGAGCGCCAGATGCTCGTCCAGCGCGCGGAGAAAGAGAAGACCGTCCCGACAGACGACGAAATCACGACGGCCATCAACAACCAGAAGAATAAGATGACGGCTGAGGAGTGGGAGAAGTTTCTGAAGGACAACAACCTGACGGATCAAATACTCCGCGAGGAGGCGCGCAAAGACCTCGCCATTAACAAACTTCAGGAGAAGCTCTACGGCAAGATTACCATCCGCGATCAAGAGATAGTTGATTTCTTCAATGCGAACAAGGAGCAGTACGTCAACCCGCGCGGCGTCTCGCTGGCCGACATCGTAGCTGACCCGCGCGACAGCGGCACCTCGAACCCCGACGACGCGAAGAGCGACACGGACGCTAAGGTCAAGATTGACCGGCTCTACGCTCAGCTCAGGAGCGGCGCGGACTTCGCGACCGTGGCGCAGGCGAGCAGCGAAGACCAGAGCGCGGTTCGCGGCGGCGACATCGGATTCGCGAACGAGCAAGACCTGCAACAGACCGGCTTTCAGCCCGACCTCATCAACAGGTTCTTCAACACGATGAAGGTAGGCGACATCACCGAGCCGATGCGTTTTCCCGACGGTCGCTGGATCATTTTCAAGCTGACGAACCGAAGGCTTGAGACCAAGCCGCTTGCGCTCGAAGACCCCGGCGTGCGCGACCAGATCAAGCAGGGACTCATCAGCCAGCGTCAGACCATCCTGAACGAAGCGCTCATACGCAACGCGATGAGCGACTCGCAGGTGACGAACAAGCTTGCGGAGAGCATGCTCAACGACCCGAACATGCTCGGCGGTCTACAACAGGCTTCGCCCGGCACGGCCTCGACGCCCGCCGCCGCGACAACGCCCGCGGCAACCGCTTCGCCCACGGCTACACCGACGCCGCAGCCCACAGCGACCGCGCAGCCAGCCGCGACGCCAAAGGCCGCGCCGACGCGCCCCGCTGCCGCGCCTTCGCCGAAGTAGTCGGCATTCTTAAGGCGGGCGAGCGCGCTCGTCAGTGTTTGAAGTTAAAAGTGAAGCGGGCGAGGGCGCTCTCAAACGAGACGCCGATGCCCGCTTCAATTGCGTCAGGCGGTTTATGCTTTTCCGGCTAAGCGACGTTTTCAAATCTTACGGCGCGCAGGATGTTCTGCGCGGCGCGTCGTTGCAGGTCAACCCCGGCGAGCACGTCGGGCTTGTCGGACGCAACGGCGCGGGCAAAACGACTCTGTTCCGTCTCATCACGGGCGAAGAGTCGCCTGACCGCGGCGATGTCGTGCGCGCGCGCGGAGTCCGTCTTGGACTGCTCGAACAGCACGTTGACTTCGAGCCGGGCGTGACCGTGCACGAGGCCGCGCTCGCTGCATTCCGTGAGCTTCAAAACATCGAGCACGAGATGCACCAGCTCGAGCACCGCATGGCCGAAGCGCCCGAAGACCTCGACGCCGTGCTCGAACGCTACAGCGAGCTGCAACACGAGTTCGAGCGGCTTGGCGGCTTCGAGTACGCGGCCAAAGCCGAGGCGATACTTCAAGGTCTGGGTTTCGAGCGCGACACGTGGGCGTCGCCGACCGAGATTCTTTCGGGCGGGCAGAAGAATCGTCTGGGACTCGCGCGCCTTTTGCTCGCCGAGCCGGACGTGCTTCTCTTAGACGAGCCGACGAACCATCTGGACGTGTCCGCGGTCGAATGGCTCGAAGAGTTTCTGGCCTCCTACAAATCTGCCTACGTCATCATCAGCCACGACCGATACTTTCTCGACCGCGCATGCACGCGCATCGTCGAGGTCGAGCTTGGCCGCGCCGTCAGCTACACGGGCAACTACTCGGCCTTCCTCGTCGAGCGCGAGGATCGGCGAGAAGCGCAGTTGCGCGCATACGAAAATCAGCAGCACCTGATCGCGAAGACCGAAGAGTTCATACGCCGCAACCTCGCGGGCCAGAAGACGAAGCAGGCCAAGTCGCGACGCAAGATGCTTGAGAAGCTTGAGCGCGTTGACGCCGTGCGCCCCGACCAGTCATCCGGCGACTTCCGTCTCCACAAGGTCGAGCGCGCGGGCACGCACGTCCTGACTGTCACTGAGGCGGCAATCG
>DASQLL010000339.1:0-5502 GCA_035630035.1 Pyrinomonadaceae bacterium
TAAGGGTGAGCCGCTGGCAGGAGCAGTGGGTAAGGATGTAGTCGCAACTCAACCGAAGGCCGCGAACAGACGCGCGGCTTAAACTGCAAACCGGACAACTGATGTGCTACATAATGCGGACATCTTCACGTGCTACCAACACTCCTAATGTCTTAGGCGAGCCTTCATCGTAAATGTGATTACTTTGCACGAACACAAAACCATTAAGAGAATTATGAGAGCGGATAAGGCTTCGGCAGAATGATGCCCAAGGCGACTGAGAGTCAATCGCCTTGCGAAAACGGGAACTCTCGATTCTGTATTAAGTTGATAACCTCGCGCACGGCTTCTTGAGTGCGCGTGCGAAACCGTGCCGGATAGTTATACAGCCGCGCATGCTCTTCAAACTCTTCCTCGTCGAGAATTAGAAATGAAAAATCCGGGTTGACGAGCAGGTCAATGTCCAAGTCTACGTATGAAAGGATATCTTTTTCAAGACGGGCGGGTGTGCTGATGTTGCAGTAGTAGTTGCGTAATTGACCGGAGCTTTCGCAGAAACGAAAAATCCCGTACCAGCGATCCGTCCAGAAATATTCCGTGCTCAAAGTCCCTTGGGCGATTGTGCCTAGAATCGGATGCTGAACTTCGTCGGCGAACACTCCGTCCAGAACGATCAGAGAACCCTCCCTGCGCGTGAGCAGCGCATGCCATTTGCGCCCTATCCGCCCATCGAACTTGCAGGAGTGAACGGTGATCTTTTCGCAGGATTGCATTCTTACATTCAATTAAACATGGCCCGGATCAAAACCTGAAGTGATTTGTGAGCTTGGCCTCAGATTTTTCTCGAAAGTGGATTAAGTGTGCGTCCCAAGCTTGCCCACAGGATTACGCAAAGTACCGACGCCCTCAACTTCTACTTCAACTATATCGCCGTCTCTGAGCGGGCCGACGCCCGCGGGAGTGCCCGTCGCGATCAAGTCGCCCGGTTCGAGCGTCATCACGTGCGAGATGTAGCGCAGAAGGTAAGGAACCGGAAAGGCCAAAGAGCTTGTACGCCCGCTCTGCCGAACCTGCCCGTTGACGCGCGTTTCTACGTGCATGTCGAGCGGATCAAGTCCCGTCACGACGAAAGGGCCGACGGGACAGAACGTGTCGAAGGATTTCGCGCGCGTGAATTGAACGTCTTTGCGCTGTAGGTCGCGTGCGGTCACGTCGTTGACGCACGTATAGCCGAGGATGAACGCGAGCGGGTCTTCGTCGTCGGCTATACGGCTGCATCTGCGTCCGATAACGACAGCGAGTTCGCCCTCGTGCTCGATTCTCTCAGAGGCCGTAGGGAGCAATATTGTGTCACCGTCGCCGATCAAGGCGGAGGGCGGTTTGAGGAAAAGAAGCGGCTCTTCGGGCATGGGGTTGCCAAGCTCTGCCGCATGCTCGCGATAGTTCCGACCGACGCAGACGATCTTCGAGGGTGCGACGGGGGGGAGCAACTTGGCGTCCGCAAGCTTGATCGAGGATTCGGCTCCTTCGATGGAGAGACTGCCTTCAGAGAGGTCTCCGAGAAGCGTAAAGACGGCTTCGGCTTCGATCATTCCGAAGCGTGGCCTTTGAGTTTCAGGGTCTATGAAACGGCAAATCTTCATGGCATCAAAAAAGGATAGTGCAAGCGTCTAGGGAACGGTATCGGAGGCGACATCGGAAGGCTTGCTGATGTTCCCAGCGCCGTCCACAGCATTGACGTAGTAAAAATATTTCTTGCCTGACTGCACGGCGTCGTCCTGAAACGTCGTCCGGTCAAGAAGGTTTCGGTTGAGCTTGATCCACTGGTCTTTAGGGAGGTTCGGGTCTTCCGAGCGGAAGACGTTGTAGCCGGCGACATCTCGCTCGATGTTTGCGGCGAAAAAAATCGAGACGCGAAGCGGAGCCGGCGAAGCGGCGGCGTTCAGGCCCGTCGGGGCGGACGGGGGGAATCTGTCGTCGGGTTTTATCGCGACGGAGTTCGAGTTCAGGCTCTCTACAGGCTCGCCGCCTGTGCCGAGCGAGACGGCGCGGACGACGTAGACGTAGTCTTCGCCAAAATTAAAGGACTGATCGGCGAAACTCGTGTTTGTTACAGGTCTCGCATTCAGTGGCGTTTGTGCAGGCTCATTCTGAGCGCGCGATGCGCGATAGACGTTGTAACCCAGAAGGTTCGCGGGCGTAGTGTTATCCACGTTGGCGTTTGGCGCTTGCCAGCGCAGGACGACCGCGCTTTGCGAGACCTCCGGGTACTGGTCGAGGACGGGGGGCTGGCTGACGCTCGCCGCAGGCTCTATCAGAAGGAAATTGGAGAAGGCGGCGCGCTGGCCGGAGGCATTGACGTAGCGCACCGCGTAACGAAGGCGCACAGGCTCGCTGAGCGCAAGCTCGTCTGTGTAGGCGATGGTATCGTTCGCAAGGCTTATCTGCTCTGCGTTGACCGAGCCGATGAGAGTCGCGCGTGCGGAGAACTCTTCTTCCGTGAGCGGCAGGGGATCGTCAATGCCTTCGGCAAGGCGATACACGTCAATGCGTCTGATGCTCTGCACGCTCTCGTCTGAGGCGTTGCGGCGCGGCGCGGGCCAACTGAGAAGGACACGGTTCCCGCGCTGCACGCCTGAGAGAAGCTCCGTTCGTTGGGGCACGTTTTCGACTGGCGGCTGGGGCGGGCGGCGCTTTCCGCACGCGGCGAAGGTGAAGGCGAAAGGCAAAAGGCAAAAGGCAAAAATGAAAAGTGTAAACGCGCGGCGCGCGAGCGGCCCTTTGTCCCTTGCCCTTTGCCTTTTGCCTTTTGCCTTCATAAGACGTAGCGACTGAGGTCTTGATCTTTGACGATTTCGGCGAGCGCGCTGTTGACGTACTCCGCATCAATGACCTGCTGCTTGGGCTCGAGGTCTGGGCCGAGGAAGCTTATTTCGTCCAGAACTTTCTCAAGTATCGTGTGAAGGCGTCGCGCGCCGATGTTCTCGGTCTGCTCGTTGACGCGCACGGCGTAGCGAGCGAGCGAGTCAATCGAGTCGGCAGTGAAATCCAGCTCGATGCCCTCGGTTTCAAGCAGGGCTTTGTATTGTTTGACGAGCGAGTTTTTCGGCTCGGTCAGAATACGTTTGAAGTCTTCGAGCGTGAGCGAGTCAAGGCCGACGCGGATTGGGAAGCGGCCCTGAAGTTCCGGGATGAGGTCGGAGGGCTTGGAGACGTGGAACGCGCCGGCTGCGATGAAGAGTATGTGGTCTGTCTTGACCATGCCGTAGCGCGTGTTGACGTTCGTGCCCTCGACGATTGGCAGGAGGTCTCGCTGCACGCCCTCTCGCGAAACGTCCGGGCCGCCGCCGCCGGACTCGCGGCCCGCGATCTTGTCCAGCTCGTCGAGGAAGATTATGCCGGAGGACTCGACGCGTTCGAGGGCCGCGCGCGCGACCGAGTCCATATCAACGAGCTGCTCCTCCTCCTCCTGTATGAGGTATTCGAGGGCCTCGCCGACGCGCATGCGCTGGCGTTTGGTGCGGCCCTGGAAGAGGTTTCCGAGCATGTCCTTCATGTTGATGCCCATCTCTTCGACGCCCTGCGGGCCTGCGACCTCTATCGTCGGAAAACTCTTCTCGCGCACCTCCATCTCTACGAGGCGACTGTCGAGTTTGCCGTCGCGCAATTGCGCGCGCAGCTTCTCGCGCGTCTTCTGGAACTGGTCGTCGCGGTCTGTGCCTTGCGCGGCGCCGCCCGCGTCGGAAGAGTCATCTTCGGAATCGAAGTTGTAAAGGCTCGCGGAAGGTCGCGGCGGGAGCAGAAGGTCCAGGACGCGCTCCTCCGCGTTATGCTCGGCCTTTTCGGCGACTTCCTCGATCTTTTCAGCGCGAACCATGTCAACGGCGATCTCCGTCAGGTCGCGTATCATGCTCTCCACGTCGCGGCCTACGTAGCCGACCTCGGTGAACTTCGACGCCTCGACCTTGAGGAAAGGCGAGTTCGACATGCGCGCAAGGCGCCGAGCGATCTCGGTCTTGCCGACGCCGGTAGAGCCGATCATGATTATATTTTTGGGCATCACGTCGGCTGCCATGTCGGGCTGAAGTTTCTGCCTGCGGACGCGGTTGCGCAGCGCGATGGCTACGGCTCGCTTGGCCGCATTCTGTCCGACGACGTGCTTATCAAGCTCCGCGACTATCTGCCGCGGCGTCATCTCGTCGAGACGCGCATGCTCTTCGACCTCGCCTGAAAGATAGATCACCACTTCAAATGCCTTCGGTCAGATTTCTTCGATAACGATATTCTGGTTCGTATAGATGCAGATGTCGCCCGCGATGCGTAAGGCCTGCTCGGCGACATCCCTTGCGCTCAACTCCGTGTGCTCGATGAGCGCGCGCGCGGCGGCGAGCGCGTAGGGGCCGCCGGAGCCGATTGCTAGGACGCCGCCGTCCGGGGCGATAACGTCGCCGTTGCCGGACAGTAAGAAGGAGCTTTTTTCGTCTGCGACGATCAGAAGCGCCTCCAGGTGGCGCAAGATTTTGTCCGTGCGCCACTCCTTACTCAGCTCGATTGCGGCGCGCTCTAAATTACCGTGGTGCTGTTCGAGCTTGCCTTCAAAGCGCGTCAGGAGCGAGAAGGCGTCGGCGCTCGCGCCAGCGAAGCCGGCGAGAATTTTGTCGTTGTAGAGCCGGCGGACTTTGCGCGCACCGCTCTTCATCACAGTGTCGCCCATCGTGACCTGTCCGTCGCCAGCTAGCGCGACGCTCTGTCCGCGTCGAACGAGCAGAATGGTTGTGCTGCGAAACTCTCTTTTCTGGCGATTCATTTTAAGTGAAAGCACTATAGAAACTGGCGAGAAGGGAAGTCAAGCGCGCCCTCCGAAGGGTCGCATGACTGTCCGTGCGATTCAAAACAGAGACTTTGTAGAAGGGAAAGGACAGCCGTCGGATTTTGCGTTATGATGTACGCACGGAGAACATTTTAGAGAGCGATGCCGAAGCAAAGACCCCTCGTGGGGATAACGACGCGCCACGAGCTTGAGACTGAGCGATTTTACCTTGCGCGCTACTACAGCGAGGCGGTAGAGGCAGCCGGCGGCGTGCCCGTGCATCTGCCGCTCATCCCGAAGCCGTCTTACGTCGAGGCTGTGTTGGGCAGGCTCGACGCGATTCTGCTTCCGGGGAGCGCGTCGGACGTAGACCCGCTGCTATACGGGCGCGAGCCGCACGCCAGACTCGGGAGCGTACACCCTCTGCGCGACCGTACGGACTTGCTCGTTCTAAAGGCTTCGGAGGAGAGGCGCATGCCGCTTCTGGCTATCTGTTTCGGAATGCAGGTCTGGAATGTTTTCCGGGGCGGGACTCTCATACAGGACATAGGCTCGGAAGTGGCTTCGGCGCTTAAACACGAGCAGGGAGCGCCGAGGGACAGGCACTCACATCGCCTTACGCTTCGACAGGAGAGCGTTCTGGGGCGTCTCGCTGGCGGGGAAAGCGCACTTGTAAACAGCCATCATCATCAAGCGCTCGAAGAGATCGGCAG
>DASQLL010000340.1:0-3243 GCA_035630035.1 Pyrinomonadaceae bacterium
GGAGAGCGAGAAGGCGGAAAAGGATAAAGCGCGCGCGGCCCAGATAACAGCCGACGAACAGGCCCAGATCGCAAGGGATCAGCGGACAGAAGCTGACGCCGCCCGGCAGGATGCGGTTAACGCGCTGGCGGCGGCCCAGACCGCGGAGCGGAAGGCGACGGACGCCCTCAACAAGCTCAACGCCGAGGTCGCCAACGACCACCGCAACCGCGACGCCCTCGCGTCGTTCCAGCGCGGCAACCTCGAAGAGGCAGAGGCCAAACTCGCCGCGCTGCTGCCCGTCTACCGTAACGAGCCGCAGCGGCAGGCGTGGGTCTATTCCTACCTCGGCGCGGCCCGCCGCAGGCTGGGGAAGCTGGATGAGAGTATCGCGGACTTGAAGACCGCTCAGGGCATTCAGGGGCGGCAATTGAAGGGTGACGACGCCGAGTATCTCGACACTATCACATGGCTGGGACTCGCGCACAGCGACAAAGGGAATTACGACCTCGCGCAGCCGCTCTACGAGAGCGCGCTGAAGATACGGCGCGGCGGCGGTAAGCATACGTATGTTGCCGTCAGCCTCGAACACCTTGCGAGGAACTACAACAACTTGGGACAGGTCGAAGAGGCCGCGAAGCATTACGAAGAGGCTCTGAACTTCCGGCGCAAAAACCCCTCCAGCCCCGACCTGATCGCGGCCCTCAAAGAGGTTGCGGAGTTTCATCTGGAGTTGGGGGACAGCGAAGGCGCCATCAAACTCTACGAGGAGGCTCTCGGCAATCAGGAGAAGTACCTTGAGCCGGACGACCCGAACATCGCGGACACCTTCGCCGCCATGGCGCAGGTCTACGAGGAGTCGCCGTATAAGGGGCAGGCCAAACAGCTCAACGCGCTCGCGCGTGGTATCCGCGCGCTGAACCGATACAGGGACGACTCTGCCGAGAAGATGAACCACACGGCAGAAGTGGCGTGGACTTACGCCGTAATCGGGAGATTCCAACAGGCCGCGCGGCTGCGCGTCCGCGCGCAGGAAGTTGAAGACCGGCGAGCGGGGCCGGACAGTCACGGCGCGGCCTACGATCTCATCAGGCTCGGCGACTTCTTCAGGTCCGCGGCGCAACTCGCGCCCGAAGCCGACGACCGCAAGAAGTTCTACGCCGACGCGGCCTCGACCTACCAGCGTGCGCTCGACATCAGCGAGAGGAAGTCCGACGGCAAGTCGAAGCTGGAGGCTCTCGACGGCTTGGCCGGCCTTCACCTCGACCAGAAGAACTTCGCGGAGGCCGCGCGCTTCTACAAAATCGCCCTCGACATCCGGGAGCAGACGCAACAGGCGAGTGACATCAGGCTGAGCGTGGTTAAAGACGGGCACAAGGCGGAGATGGCCGTGAGTCTCGACGGCCTCGCGCAAGCCGCCGCCGGTCTGGGGCAAAACGCCGAGGCCGAAGCCTACTTCCTGCGGACGCAGAAGGTCTTCGACGACATGAGTGATTTCATGCTCAACTACGTAGGCGGCGTCAGTCCCACCATGCTCTTTCTGCGGCACGCGACCCGCGCACGACTAGCGGAGTTTTACCGCGGCCAGGGCCGCGTCAAAGAGGCCGACGAACAGTACCGGCCCTTGGCCCGGCGACTGAAAGAAGTCCGGCGCGATTACCTGACGCACGAAGGCATCGCGCAGAGCTACCTCGACATCATCGAGGGCGCGGGCCGTTTCTACACCGAGCGGGGCGACACCGCCGCCGCCGAGTCGTTTTACCGGCTCGTCTGGCCCGAGGGCGTGGCGCCGAGTGTGAGTGTGATTCCCGTCTGGCCTGAAGAACTCTATGAGAAGACCATGATGGCAATAGCTCCCGCCTCGTCAATTGACAAGATGATCCGCATCCTCGAATCCTACGCCGCGCTGTTGGAGAAGGCTGGACGCGAGAGAGATGCCGGCCTGATCAGTCACGGGGTCGTGCGCTTGCAGTGGAGAAAACTTGCGGAGGGTGTGCTGCCGCAGTCGGCTCCGCAATCCCCCTGAGCGCGGCGGCGGCGGCGCGTGTGACAAGCGCGCGCCGAGCGTGCCATTATCTATTCCGTTAGAGACATACGGTCGGACGAGAGTGACCTCGCGGGCGGAGGTGTGTCTCCTGTTTCACGCGGGAGATTTTCGAGGCGTGCGGGCGACCGCGACCATCTGCCCGCGTGGACTGTGCACGAGGCGAGGGTCGAGGGCGCAGAGTCGGCCCGTTATCTCATCGGCGCTAAATACTGAATGGACGCGATCAACTACAAGCTCATAACCGAACGGGCCGACATCGCGCCTGCCTGCGAGGAGCTTTCGCGCCACGCGGAGCTTGGCTTCGACACCGAGACCACTTCGCTCTCGCCCTTCGAGGGGCGGCTGCGTCTCGTACAGTTCGCCTCCGCCGAGGCCGTCTACGTCTTCGACCTCTTCGCGCTCGCGCCCGGAGGCGATGCGGCGACGAACGATGCGCTCGAACCTCTGCGGCGTCTGCTCGCCGCGACGCGCCCCGTCAAGGTGGCCCACAATGGAAAGTTCGACGCCAAATGGGTCGCGCATCATCTCGGCGTCGAGTTGTGCGGCGATTTCGACT
The DNA here is from genome assembly GCA_035630035.1 of Pyrinomonadaceae bacterium. Taxonomy (GTDB): domain Bacteria; phylum Acidobacteriota; class Blastocatellia; order Pyrinomonadales; family Pyrinomonadaceae; genus QHXN01. The sequence continues at coordinate 2,583 of DASQLL010000340.1, forward strand.
CGCGCACGAACGACCGTGTAGAGGTCGAGCGAGGCGGTCTGTTCGATACGCTCTTGGCGAGCCAGCTCGTCTCGGCGGGCGAGCAGGAAGACCGCCACGGCCTCGCCGTCGTAGTCGAACGTTACTTGGGTGAGGCGGTTGACAAGTCGCAACAGGTGAGCGATTGGGGCGGCGAGCTTTCCGGCGCGCAGCTCGAATACGCCGCGCGCGACGCCGCGCTCATGCTCCCCTTGCGAGCAAAGCTCGTTGACGCGCTTCGCGCAAACGCGCTCACGCGCACCGCGCAGCTCGAATTCGAGTGCGTCGCGCCTCTGGCCTCGATGGAGCTTGCGGGCGTTTATCTCGACCGTGCGTGCTGGAGCACGAAGCTCAAAGACATCGAGAAGCGGCGCGACGTGTTGCACGAAGAGTTGCAGGACGAGCTTGCCGAAGAGTCCGCGCAGCAGTCCTTCTTCGGCCCCGTGCGCGCCGACATCAACCTCGACTCGCACGTGCAGCTCACGCGCGCCCTAACGCGCCTCGGCGTCCCCGTGCCGGACTCCACGCGCAACTGGAAACTTGAGCCGCTCGCCGCCGAGTTCCCCGTCGTCGGGCGCATACTCGAATACCGCACGCTCCAGAAGACCTTGAAGTTCGGCGAGACGCTGCTCGACTCGATCAA
>DASQLL010000341.1:0-7740 GCA_035630035.1 Pyrinomonadaceae bacterium
CGGCGCAGGACCCGAAGCAGGCGCTCAACGAACAGCTCTACGAGGCCGCGCGCAAGGGCGATGCCGCCGAAGTCCGCGCGCTGCTCGACAAGGGCGCCGACGTCAACGCGAAGTTCCGCTATGGCGCGACCGCGCTCTTCAAGGCCGCAGAGCGCGGCCACACCGAGGTCGTCAAGGTGCTCATCGAGCGCGGCGCGGACGTCACCGTCCGCGACACCTTCTACGGCGCGACGGCGATGACGTGGGCTTTGAACAAGGAGCACACCGGCGTCATTCGCGCCATCCTCGCCAAGAGCGCCGAGGGCGCGGGCGACGTGCTGCTGACCGGCGTGCACAGCGGCAACGCCGAGCTGGTCTCGGTCGCACTCGAAAGCGGTAAGCTCCCCGCCGAGACGCTCACCGCAGCGCTCGTCGCGGCCAGTTTCGACGAGAAGAAGGCGTCAATCGCCGAGATGCTACGCAAGGCCGGGGCCGTCCCGCCGCTCGAGGTGGACGCGGCGACGCTCCAATCCTACGTCGGCAAGTACAAGGGCGAGCCGGGCCCGGAGATAAGCATCGCACTCAAGGACGGCAAGCTCGTCGGCACGGGTGGCAGCGGCACCACGCTCATCCTGATGCCGCTCGACCAGAAGACCTTCCGCCCCGTCGAGTTCGGCGGCACCACCCTCACCTTCAACGTCGAGGGTGGGAAGGTAACCGGCCTCAACTTCAAACAGGGGCCGAACACGACGCTGCTCAAAAGAGTAGACAGTAGTCAGTAGCGCTTTCGCTCTCAGTTAACGTTGAAGCTGACGATTCATCTGCCAAGGTTTTTCTACCGACTACTGATTACTGTCTACCGAGGTTCAATATGAAACGACTCACGCTCTCCCTCTTCTGCCTGTGCCTTGCCGCTTCCGGCGCGCGGGCGCAGAACTGGCCGCAGTTCCGCGGCTCGAATGCCTCGGGCGTGGCCGAGGGGCGGCCCGCGCCGGTCAAGTGGGACGCCGAGAAGTCGGTCGGCCTGCGCTGGAAGACGCCTATCCCCGGCCTCTCGCATTCTAGCCCTGTCGTCTGGAATGATCGCGTCTTCGTCACCACCGCCGTCAGTAGCGACCCGAAGCCCGAGTCGCGCTTCGGACTCTACGGCGACGTGGAGCCTGTGAAGAATAACCCGAAGCACGCGTGGAAGGTCTACGCGCTCGACAAGAAGACGGGCAAGGTCGTCTGGGAGCGCACAGCCTACGAGGGCGTGCCGAAGGTCAAGCGGCACCCGAAGTCCTCGCACGCCGCCTCGACGCCCGCGACCGACGGCAAGCACCTCGTCGTCCTGTTCGGCTCCGAGGGACTTTACAACTACGACCTTTCGGGCAAGCTCCTCTGGAAGCAAGACCTCGGCGTGCTCGACGCCGGCTGGTTCTACGACCCCGACTACCAGTGGGAGTATGCCAGCTCGCCCGTCATCTACAAGAACCTCATCATCGTCCAGGCCGACATCCAGAAGGGGTCATTCGTCGCGGCTTACGACTTGAAGACCGGTAAACAGGTCTGGAAGACGATGCGCGAGGGCGAGCTGCCCGGCTGGGGCACCCCCACGGTCTACGAAGGGAAGACGCGCGCAGAGCTTATCACCAACGGCACGAAGGCCATCCGCGGCTACGACCCTCTGACAGGCAAAGAGCTGTGGCGGCTCACGCCCAACTCCGAGATCACGACGCCGACCCCGATCTTCGCGCACGACCTCATCTACGTCACCAGCGGCTACCGCCCGCTCCAACCCATCTACGCTATCCGACCCGGCGCGCTGGGTGACATCACCCTGAAAGACGGCAAGGAGTCGAGCGAGTTCATCGCGTGGAGCAAGTCGCGCGGCGGCCCCTACATGCCGACGCCCATCATCTACGGTGAGCTGCTCTACACGCTCTCGAACAACGGGGTCGTGACCGCCTACGACGCGAAGGCCGGCGCGCGCGTCTACCAGCAGCGACTCGCCGACCGCGGCGGCGCATTCACCGCCTCGCCCGTCGGCTCGGACGGCAAGATCTACCTTTCGAGCGAGGACGGCGAGATCTTCGTCTTCAAGGCGGGGCCGAAGCACGAGCTGCTCTCGGTCAACCCGATGGGCGAAGTCCTGATGGCCACGCCCGCCATCAGCGACGGCATGCTCATCGTCCGCGGCATCAACCACGTCTTCGCCGTCGAAGACGCTCCGACCGCACCACCCGCGAAGGCCGCGAAGTGACTTCGGCTTGAGTAGCTACGGAAGAATTTATTTAACATGGGTGGACAGGATGGACAGGATAGGCGGATTAAAGATTTCAAACTTGAAATTTCAAATATCTAATTTGTCTCTCTGTCTTACCCATCCTGTCCATCCTGTCCATCCATGTTAATGTTTGATTCGATAACAGCACCTTTGAAGGAACATACACAGTGAAACCGTTAGCCAAAATCCTTTTCGTTCTGCTCGCTTCTCTCCTGACCGCGCTCGCACTCTCGTCCCCCGAGGGGGCGGCTGCCGGCGACTCGAACTGGCCGCAGTGGCGCGGGCCTGAAGGCTCCGGCGTCTCAGCGGAGCGCAACCTCCCCGAAGAGTGGGGAGAGACGAAGAACGTCCGCTGGAAGACCCCTCTGCCGGGCAAGGGGCATTCAAGCCCCGTCGTCTGGGGCAAGCGCGTCTTCGTGACGACGGCCATCGAGGGGCCAATCGTCCCCGGCGCGAAGGCCGCCACGCACATCATGGGCGGGGAGCAGTGGAAGCACCCCGACAGCGTCGGCGCCGACCGCCGGCACTCCTTCAAGGTCATCGCGCTCGACCGCGACACGGGGCGCACCCTTTGGGAGCAGACCGCGTGGGAGGGCACGCCCTACGACGACCGCCATCGCAAAAGCTCCTACGCCTCCGCGACGCCCGCCACCGACGGGCAGAGGGTCTACGCCTACTTCGGCTCCGAAGGTCTCTACGCCTACGACGTGAGCGGCAAGCTCGCGTGGAAGTTTATGCCCGGCAAGATGGGCACCGTGGGGATGGGCAACGGCACGTCGCCCGTGCTCTACCAGAACCTCGTCATCGTGCAGGCCGACGAGGAGGAGGGCAAGAACTCCTTCATCGTCGCGCTCGACAAGAAGACCGGCAAGGAGGTCTGGCGCACGCCGCGCAAGGTGCAGGTGAGCTGGGCGACGCCGCTGCTCGTGAACACGGGCAAGCGCACCGAGCTGATCGCGAGCGGGACGGAGTCGGTCATCTCGTACGACCCGGCGACCGGCAAAGAGCTGTGGCGAGGGAAGGGCGTCGAGAGCAACGCCATCCCCTCGCCGGTCGCAACCGCCGGCCACGACATGGTCGTCGTCTCGGCGGGCTACCCCGTGAAGGTGGCCTACGCCATCCGCCTCGGCGCGTCGGGCGAGCTGAAGGACGCCGACATCGCCTGGCGCTACGCGAAGGGCACGGCCTACGTACCGTCACCGATTCTCTACGGCGACTACATCTACCTCCTCACCGACAAGGGCGTGATGACGTGCCTCGACGCGCGCACGGGCGAGGTCAAGTACGAAGGCGGGCGCGTCCCCGTCCCGGCCAGCTTCACCGCGTCGCCCGTCGCCTTCGACGGCAAGATTCTTCTGACGAGCGAGGACGGCGACACCTTCATCATCAAGGCCGGGCCGAAGCACGAGGTGCTGCGTACGAACTCGCTGGGCGAGCCGGTCTACGCTTCGCCCGCCGTCGCCGACGGCAAGCTCTTCATACGCGGCGAGAAGCACCTCTACGCCATCGGGCAGGCGGCGAAATGAATGTGCGGTTGAAAGAATAAACGACGCTGGCCTGCGCGTTAGAAGGAACAAGCGGCAGGCCCGCAACGTCTAAGGGGGAGGGCGACGTTTGCGCGCGCCCTCCCATCTTCTTTCAAACCGGGAGCGACAAGCATGATATTCGACACTCAGAGTCAAGAGCCGCAGAAGCGTACGCCTTGGTATCTAACCCGGTCGGCAATGCTCGCGGCCCCCGTGCTCGTCGTTGTGCTCGGCGGCGTCTGCGCCTATCTTCTCTTCGGCACGAGCCGCGCCACAGACCCCGGCACAGAGGCTCACTACGCGGAACTCGAACGTCAACGCGCAGAACAGAGCGCGTCTGCCCCTGCGACGGATGCGCCCGCTGCGGCTGATCCGCAAGCGAGTCCAATCGCCGACCCCGCCGCTCAGGCCGACCCCGGCGCGCAGGCCGCGGGGACAGCACCCGCGCAGGCAGCGTCGCAGCCCGCGGCGATTCCGGGAGCCGCGCGCAGGAACTACTGGACGAACTTCCGCGGCCCCGCGCGCGACGGTCGTTACGACGAGCAGCCGGTGCGTACGAACTGGGACGGCGGCCTGAAGTTGCTCTGGCGTCAGCCGTCGGGCGGGGGCTACAGCTCCTTCTCTGTGGCCGACGGCGTCGCCTTCACCATTGAGCAGCGGCGCGGCCAAGAGGTGGTCGCGGCCTACCAGGTCGAGACCGGGCGCGAGCTTTGGACGCACGGGTGGAACGCGCTCTTCCACCCGGACGACACAGGCGACGGGCCGCGCGCCACGCCGACGTGGCACGACGGGAGGCTGTACGCGCTCGGCGCGACGGGCGAGCTGCGCTGTCTCGACGCGCGCAACGGTAGGCTCATCTGGTCGAAGAACATCTTGAAGGATAACGGCGCGTCGAACATCCCGTGGGGGATGGCGGCCTCGCCGCTCGTCGTAGACGACAAGGTAGTGGTGATACCCGGCGGCGCGAACGGCAAGTCGGTCGTCGCCTACAACGCGCGGACGGGCGCGCACGTTTGGGGAGCGCTCGGCGACGCGGCCTCTTACACCTCGCCGATGCTCGTCACGCTCGCCGGACGCCGTCAGGTACTCGTCGTCACGGCGCGACGCGCCGCGGGGCTAGCCCCCGAGGACGGCTCGGTGCTGTGGGACTTCCCGTGGGCCAACTCCATCGGCGTCAACGTCTCGCAGCCCATCGTCGTCGGCGCGAACCGTTTCTTCATCTCTGCCGGCTACGGCAAGGGCGCGGCTCTCATCGAGGTCGGCGACGCATCGGGGCGACTCTCGGCCTCGTCGGTCTGGGAGAAGCCCTCGATGAAGAACAAGTTCAGCAGCTCGGTGCTGCACGAGGGTCACGTCTACGGGCTGGATGAGTCCATGCTGACGTGCGTGGAGTTGGCGACGGGGCAGCAGAAGTGGAAGGCGCGCGGCTACGGCTACGGGCAGGTCGTTCTGGCGAGCGGCCACCTCATCGTCACGACCGAGGAGGGCGAGATCGCGCTCGTGCGCGCCACGCCCGCCGGCCACACCGAGTTGGCGCGCTTCACCGCGCTTGAGGGTAAGACGTGGAACTGCCCGGCCATCGCGGGCGGGCACCTGCTCGTCCGCAACGCAACGCAGATGGCCTGCTACAAACTCTCCGACTAAACCTTCGCCGGGAGCGCGGGCATCCCTGCCCGCCAAAGCGTGCGTCAGCACGCTTAACACTGAAGCGCCGTCACTCAACGTTGAGTGACGGCGCTTCTACATTTTCGCGCTTGCGCGCTCAAGGCGGGCAGGGATGCCCGCGCTCCCGGCTAGTGTACTTACCGGAGTGACAGCGACGTGAGCGTCGTCTCGTCCTTGACTAAAATATGGCCGCCGAGGAAGACCGGGTGCGCCCACGTCTGCGAGTTGGCGACGGTGTACTGCGCGACGGGGCCGAACGAGGTCGCGCCCGCCGGCAGGACGTATAGCACCGCGTCGTTCGTCAGCGCGACGAGCGTCCCCGCGACGTTGGTGATCGAGGCGTTCTCGCCCATCCTCCCCGGCCCCTGCCACAACGTCTTCCCAGTCGCCGCGTCCACCGCGAAGAACTGACCCTTCTTGCGCGTCGAGAGACCGTAGAGCGTCGTGCCGTTGACGACGGGCGTGTTCATGTAAAGCTCGTTCTGCTCGTTGTGCCACACCTCACGCGCCGTCCACTTACCGCCCTCGCGCACGGGCCGCACGGCTGCGAGACCCTGACCTTCGAGCGAGACGATGACCGTGTCTTTGTAGACGATGGGCGTGTTGCAGTTGGTGTCGTAAGAGGTCTTGGCCGGGAGCTTCCAAAGGAGCTTGCCCGTCGCGGGCGACACTGAGACAAGCTCCTTCTGTGTGAAGGTGACGATCTGACGCTCGCCCCCGGCAGTCAGTAAGACGGGCGAGGAGTAAGCGGGGCCGTCCGCGTCGTAAGACCACTTGACCGCGCCGGTCGCGGAGTCGAAGGCCGTGAGCGCGCCCCCTTCGTGCCCGCCGACGTGCGCGACGAGCAGATCGCCCACTACGACGGGCGACATCGCCGTCCCGTAGAGCGGCGAGGTCGCGGGGAACTGCTTGGAAAAATCCTTCCGCCAGATGAGCCGCCCCGTGCGCGCGTCGTGCGCCGAGAGCAGACCCGCGATGCCGAGCGTGTAGACGCGCCCGTTCGCTACGACCGGCGTGGACTTCGGCCCCTTGCCGTGGCCGCTCGCCGCCGGATTCACAGCGTAGGGCACAGGCGTCGCCGCGCTCCGCCAAAGTTCCCTGCCCGTCGAGGCGTCGAGCGCGACAAGCACCTCGTCATCGCCCTGCCGCGCGAACTGGTAGACGACGCCATTACTTACGACCGGCGAGGAGTGGCCGACGCCGACCGTCACGCGCCAACCCTGCTTCAACTCCTTCGGCCATGCGGCGGGCGGCGCGACCCCCGCCGCAAGCCCATCGCGGTTCGGCCCGCGCCACTGCGGCCATTCGGCTGCGGGAAGCGCGGGCGCACCAGCCTTTCCGCCATCAACGCCCGCCGACGTGTTTGCACTCTCCGCGACAACAGGCGCCGGCGTCGCCGCGACCGGCGAGGGTTGAGCCGCCGCCGTCGCTGAAGTGCCGGAGTCGGAAGCGGCTATGTCGGCGGCGCTCGGCGGCGGCTGGACGGTCGCGCGCGCGGCGCAGGCCGCGAGGGCGGAGGCGAAGAGTGCTGTCGTCAGCAGGGTCTTTAATCGGCCAAGCATTGTCGGTCTCATCTGAGCACACCGAAAGAATCTCTAAAAGAGAAGCTTCGCGCCGAACTGTATGTGGCGCGGGTCGCGCGCCGAGGTGACGCGCCCGAAGGTGGGCGAGCCGAGAAAGTTGTCGGGCAGATTCAGGTTCGGGTGGTTGAAGAGGTTGAAAACTTCGGCGCGCAGTTGCAGGTTCAGCCTCTCGCCGAGCGGCGTGCTCTTCACGAGCGAGGCGTTGACGTTCTGGTAGCCGGGGCCTTCGAGGATGTTGCGGCCCGCGTTGCCGAACGTGCCCGGCGCGGGGAACCTGAAGGCCGACGTGTCGAACCACTCTTCGGGCGTGCGCGGCCCACGGTTGGGGTTGCCCACGAGGTCGGGACGGTCGTTCGCGCCGAAGCCGAGCGCCGAGCGACCCGTGCCGCTGTTATCGAACTCCTGTATGAGCGCGACCGTGAAGGGGCGTCCCGTCTGCGCGGTGATGATGCCGTACGTCTGCCAGCCGGTGAGCAGTGTCGTAAGCCACCCGCGGTCGGCGAGGAGCGCTCGGCCTCGCCCGAACGGCAGGTCGTAGGAGTAGCTGACCGAGAGGCGGTGGCGCACGTCGAAGTTCGAGAGCGCACGCTCGGCCCGCAGGTCGTAAGAGTTCTGCGGGAAGTTCGGGTCGCCCGCCGAGGTGAAGAAGTTCGAGGCGTCGTCAATCGACTTCGACCACGTGTAGGAACCCAGGAGCGCGAGCCCGCCCGAGAGCCTCTGC
>DASQLL010000342.1:0-4164 GCA_035630035.1 Pyrinomonadaceae bacterium
GGCTAAAAGGTCGAGGGGCAATAGAGAATCAGTAAACGAGTTCGCGATTGACGGAGCAGAGGCCGACGAGGCGCAGCAGGCGATTCGCATGCGCGAGAACTTCAACGCGCTCGCCGTCTTCGCGCCGTCCGTGCCGACCGACGCCCAAGGTCGCGCCGAAGTGAAAGTGAAAGTGCCCGACAACCTTACGCGCTACCGCGTGATGGCCGTCTCGGTCGCGGGCGGACGGCAGTTCGGTTCGGGCGAATCGTCCATCACGGCGCGTCAGCCCCTCATGGCGCGACCCTCCGCGCCGCGTTTCCTAAACTTCGGCGACCGCTTCGAGCTGCCAGTCGTCGTGCAGAACCAGACGGACAAGCCCATCGAGGCCGAGGTTGCGGCGCGTGCCACGAACGCAGAGTTCACGGACGGGCAGGGACGCCGCGTCAACGTCCCCGCGAACGACCGCGTCGAGGTGCGCTTCCCAGTGTCCGCATCGTCGGCGGGCACGGCGCGCTTCCAGATAGGCGCGGTCGCGGGACGCTTTAGTGACGCCGCGCAGATAGAGCTTCCCGTCTGGACTCCCGCGACGACCGAAGCCTTCGCGACCTACGGCGAGATTGATAAGAGCGGCGCAATAGTCCAACCCGTCAAAGCCCCGCCGGATGTATTCAAGCAGTTCGGCGGACTCGAAGTGCAGACCTCCTCAACGCAGCTACAAGCTCTGACGGACGCGGTGCTGTACCTCGTCGCATACCCTTACGAATGCTCGGAGCAGTTGTCTTCGCGCGTCCTCGCCGTCGCCGCGCTGCGCGATGTGCTGACGGCGTTCAAGGCCAAAGACATGCCGAAGCCCGAAGAGATGAAGTCGGCGGTTGCGCGCGACATCAAGCGGCTTCAGGGCATGCAGAACGAAGACGGCGGCTTCGCCTTCTGGCGTCGCGGCGAAACGTCTTGGCCCTACGTCAGCATACACGTCGCGCACGCGCTCACGCGCGCGAAAGAGAAGGGCTACGACGTGCCGCAAGCGATGCTCGACAAGTCGAAGTCGTACCTTCGCAACGTCGAGAGCCACATCCCGAAATACTACGGCCCCGCCGCGCGCGCCGCGCTCATTTCTTACGCGCTCAACGTCCGCGCGAAGATGGGCGACCGCGACGCGGCGCGCGCGCGCCGTCTCATCGCCGCCGAAGGGCTTGAAAAGCTCTCGCTCGAAGCCGTCGGCTGGCTTCTGCCTGTGCTGTCGGGCGATGCCGGCTCCGCGACGGAAGTCGCAGCAATTCGTCGCCTTCTAAACAACCGCGCGGAAGAGACCGCGGGCACGGCGCACTTCACGACCGGGTATAGCGACGACGACTATCTCCTGCTTCATTCGAGCCGACGCGCCGACGGCATCATTCTCGAATCGCTCATCGGCGACCAGCCCGCGAATGATTTGATCCCGAAGATCGCGCGCGGTCTGCTCGCGCACCGCACGCGAGGGCGTTGGGAGAACACGCAGGAGAACGCCTTCGTGCTGCTCGCGCTCGACCGCTACTTCAGGACTTACGAGAAGGCCACTCCCGACTTCGTCGCGCGCGCGTGGCTCGGCGACGCATACGCGGGCGAGCAGCAGTTCCGGGGTCGCTCAACCGACCGCAAAGAGTTCGACGTGCCGATGCGTTACCTCGTCGAGCGTGGTGGCGGCGGCGAGCAGAAGCTGACGCTTCAAAAAGAGGGAACGGGCCGTCTCTACTATCGCATCGGCATGCAGTACGCGCCCTCTTCGCTCAAGCTCGCGGCGGCGGATTACGGCTTCACGGTCGAGCGCGTGTACGAGTCGGTCGGCGACGCTGGAGACGTGCGGCGCGACTCGGACGGGACGTGGCACATCAAGGCGGGCGCGAAGGTGCGTGTGCGTCTGACGTTGGTCGCGCCCGCGCGTCGTTACCACGTTGCGCTCGTTGACCCGCTGCCCGCGGGACTCGAAGCTCTGAACCCCGCGCTCGCCGTCACGGGCAGCATCCCCGAAGAGGAGAAGACGAAGCCCGCGAACTTCGGCTGGTGGTGGGCGCGGCCCTGGTTCGAGCATCAGAACCTGCGCGACGAGCGCGTGGAGGCGTTCACGTCGCTCCTATGGGAGGGCGTCCACTCCTACACATACGTCGCGCGCGCAACGACGCCCGGCGCGTTCGTCGTCCCGCCACCGAAGGCAGAGGAGATGTACCACCCCGAAACCTTCGGGCGCGGCGCGACGGATAGGGTTATAGTCGAGTAAGTTCGAGTCAGAAACGCGACCGTCAGGGAGCGTGTTCAGGTGAACACACGCTCCCTGACGGTCGCGTTTCTGAAGCGATTAGCGGGCCTTCGCGTTCTCGACGCGCAGGTTGTTCGTCACGGAGAAGACGCCCGACACGCCTCTGGCGAGCGCGTAAGCGAAGCGGCTGTCGCCCTCGGTCGAGACGACGCCTTCGAGCGATACGTGGCCTCGGTTGACGATGATGTGAATCGAAGGGTTGACCCCGCGCCCGTAGCGAAACAGCGGGCTGTTCGAGCCGAAGAGCGCACGATAAGTGCGCGCTCGAATAGAGTCGTCGAAGGACGACAGCGGCAAAACCTCGATGTTGTTAACAACGCGCTCGACGCCCGCGATCTTCTTCACGCGGCGCTCGGCGTCCGTGCGCGTGCTTGGCTGAACGACCTGTCCGTGAAGCGTCACGGTCGAGCCGTCAACCTCAAACGCCAAGTTGTCGAAGACGCCGTACCACGGCAGCGTCACAAGCTCCTTCCGAATCTTCTTCTCCATCTGCCCCAAGCCCTGCGAGCCGGAAGCGGCGGGAGAGGCAAACGCAGCCGACACACTAAGCGCCAGCGCGAATGCCGTAGCGACGATTCTTTTGCTGATCTTTCTCATCTTCATTCACCCTCTTGTTGATAACTTCTTTGTCGAGAAGTTAGATGAGTTGACCGCTGACAAAGTTGCAGCCCGAAGGCTCGTGCGCGCATGGCGAGACCGCGGATAACACTTTCGCGCACAGTATTTACAAGCGAGCGAAAGCCCTGCGCTTCGGACTCCCGCGGCGCGTCGAGACCTCGGCGCGGGGCCGTGCGCGTGCGTCCTGTTGCAAGCGACGGCGGGTCGGGCCTACTATTCAAGCGAAAGCGTCGGCATCCATTTGCGCGGAGGGTAACTATGTTCGTTCAGCAGAGCTTTCATCAACCGACCCACATACAAAAATCGGCGGACGCGACTCCCGAACAGGGCGACGGCGACGCGGGCGCGGACAACACGCTCGAAGACGCCGCGCGTGACGGGCGCGAGCATGCGCGCGAACGTCTGCGCGAGGAGCTAAAGCGCGACCCGACCGAAGATGAAATCAATGAATGGCTGCGCCAGCAGACGGAAGGCTACTGAAGGCAAAACAAAGTCAGAAGTCGGAACGCTGAACGATGAACTGAAAGGCAACTTGTCTTCAGTTCATCGTTCAGCGTTCCGACTTCTGACTTTCTATCAGGGGCTGACGACGATTTTGTTGTCCACGCCGAGGACGCCTTTGATCTGGTAGGCGAGAAGCTCGGCGCGCTGCTTGATGGCCTCCGAGCTGACCGTTCCCATGAGCCTCACCCTGCCGTTGACGACCGTCGCGTCAATGTTGGCCGCGTTGACTTCGGCGTCGCCGTCGAAAGCCCTGTCGAGCTTCTGTTGAAGCGAGGCGTCGTCGTTCGGATTGGGCGCGGGCGGCGCGCTCGACGCGGGCGGCGCGGTCGTCGTCGCTGGCGGCGCTTGAATGATGACCGGCGCGGGCTGTGTTGTCGTCGCGGGCTGCTGGATGATTATCGGCGTCGGCGCAGGCTGCGAGACGATGACGGGCTGCTGCGCGAAGGGCGTCGGCTGCGCGGAGGCGCGTATGTTGATGTTAGTATCCGCCGAGTCGTCGCGCGAGTTCGTCAGGAATAGAAAAAGAATGGCCGTGACGGCGATGGCCGTCAAAGCCACCGTGACGACCGCGCCGGTCGAGAAGCCGCGCCGTTCCTGCGGGTATCGCGTGGTCTGCTGGTGCACGACCTCGCGTCGCGCCGTCGGCGTCTCCACGACTACGCGGCTGCGTTTTTGCTCTTCTTCGTCGTATGACATTAAGCTAAGCTCCTGAAGTTATCCTGCGTTAAATTTAAGCGAGGCCAAGTCCGACAAAAAATCCGTGCGTG
>DASQLL010000343.1:0-5264 GCA_035630035.1 Pyrinomonadaceae bacterium
AGACACGCTCGCTCACGCTCGCGTTTCTGACTTTGCGCCTAATTCTGGGCTGTGAAGTTGAAGCTGAGATAGCCGGTCACGCGCGTCGGCTGTCCGTCAATGACCGTGGGATTGAATCTCCAACGGCGCGCGGCGTCGGATGCGGCCTGTTGCAGTTGCGGCGGCCCGTCGGCGCGCTGCACCGACTCGACTTCGCCCTTCTCGTTCACTATCAGGAAAACCGTGACGACGCCGACTATGCGAGCCGCGCGCGCCATCGCAGGATAGTTGGGCGAGACGCGCTGCTTGGCCTTCGCCAAGAGCGAGCCGACGGCGACGGGCGAGTTATCGCCTTTCTTCGCCTCGCCTGCGGAAGCGTTGGGCGTCGGGGTCGTCGCGCCCGTCTGCTGCGCGGGCTGAGGCGGCTGAGTGCTGGTCGCCGCTTTTGCCGTCGGAGTCGGAGCGGGCTTCGCCGCGGCGGGCGCGGGGCGCGGTGCCGGGATGTTGCTGATGCTCGCGATGCGCATCTCGGAGGAGAAGAGGTGCTGGCGCGCTTCGGACACCTCGGTCTGCCACACGCCGCGATCCTGTTCGTGGCGTGCGATACGCATACGCACGGTCGCCGCATCTTCGAGAAGCGCAGCGGCGTCGAGGCCGCGCCCGCCCTTCTCGCCGCCCTTTATCTGCTCCTCGTGAAGCGCCTTCGCCTGCACCACCACACGTTCGAGAAGGGTTCGCAACTGCTCAAGATCGCCGTTCGCCTCGGCGTGCAGCTCCGACGTTTCGGCGACGTTGACGCCGAACGAGCGGTAGCGTTCGAGGTGTGTGCGGACGGCGTTTATAGTCTGCCCCGCGAGCGCGAAGTAGGAGTGCGTCGCGGCGTCCGCGGTCTGCCCCGGCGTGCGCGCCTTGTAAGCCTCGTCGAGCAGCGCGGCGGCGCGCGTGTAGTCGGGCATCTCGACGAAGATCGCCATCAGAACGATGCGCGCAACGTCGCGCACGCTCTCATCCTTCGACGACGCGCGCAAAGACTCAAGCTCGTTCGCCGCCGCCGCGAGCTTGCCGATTGCCGCAAGCGTGCGCGCGCGTGTGAGGCGTTTCTGTGCGGCCTCTGTCTCCGCCGCCGTGGTCGCGCTCTCGGCTGTCCGGGTCGGAGTCTGCGTAGGCTCCGGCTCCGGCGTCGGATCAACCACGGGGCTTTCCGAAACAATCGCTGGAGCAGGCAAGGGCGTCGGCTCAGGCGTCAATGCTGGAACTGGAGTCGGCGCAGGCATCTGCGCGCGGGCGAACGTATGCGCCGCGAAGACTAGGGAGAACAGAAGAAGAATTTTGACCAACGACTGCGGGGAATTAAAATTTCTGATTTGATTCACTACAACTCGCTCCACAAATTCAAAAGCGAGCGGAAGTCGCTCGCTTATCAACTTACACGTTGTTTGCGAAGTTATTATCGCCCCTAAAGCCGTTTCGTTCAACCCTGTGGGAACGAATTATCTAGGCGGAAGCCCGACCGTGAGGGAGGGCGTCGGGAGACGCGGAATGATGAACGCGGAGCGATGAACTAAAAGACCTTTTTATTCAGTTCAGCATTCATCGCTTCGTGTTCATCGTTTACCCACGCCCTCCCTCACGGTCGGGCTTCCGCCGTGCTGAGGCTGCGCGTGACGCGCTCGCGAAGCGCGCGTGCCTTTTGTTTGATGAGGGCTTCGTTGAGAGTGAGCAGGCGGCGGTCGCGCATGACGACGCGCCCCTCGATGACGACCGTGCGAACGTCCGAAGCCTTCGTCGCATAGACGAGATGCGAGTAGATGTTGTAGCGCGGCGTCTGGTGGAGCGCGTCGAGGTCAACGACGACGATGTCGGCGCGCTTCCCTGCTTCGAGCGAGCCTATGTCTGCGTCCATGTGGAGAGCGCGCGCGCCGTTGATTGTTGCCATAGCAAAAGCCTCCTCGGCTGTGACGACCTTCGGGTCGTTGGACGAGAGCTTGTGCAGCTTCGCCGCGGCGTCCATCGCCTCCCACATGCTGAGGTCGTTGTTCGAGGCCGCGCCGTCGGTGCCGAGGCCGAGTAGGACGCCCTCCCTCATCATCTGCGGAACAGGCGCGACGCCCGATGCGAGCTTCATGTTCGACTCAGGGTTGTGGACGGAGCCGACGTGGTACTGCCTGAGTAGTTTGATCTCGTTATCCGTTAGGTGAACCGTGTGCGCGGCGACCGTCCGCAGGCTCAGGAAGCCGATGCGCGCAAGGTACTCGACGGGACTTGCGCCGTGGTCGCGCGTGATGTCCTCGACCTCTTTGCGCGTCTCTGCGACGTGCGTGACGATGGGCGCTCCGGTGCGGTCGGAGAAGGAACGGACTTCGCGCAGGTGCGCTTCCGAGACGGTGTAGGGCGCGTGCGGCGCGATGGCCGCGGTGATGAGCGCGTGCCCCTTCCACTTCCGCACGAAGTTCTCCGCGTAGCGCATCGCGTCCGGCCAAGTCTTGTTGTCTGCGACGGGGAAATCAATCACGGTCTCGCCCAAAAGGCCGCGCACACCGGCGCGCGCGGTCTCGTCGGCGATGGCGTCCTCGAAGTAGTACATGTCGCAGTAGGTAGTCGTCCCACCGCGAATCATCTCGGCGAGTCCGAGCTGCGTGCCGACGCGGACGAAAGCCTCCGTGACGTTCTTTCCCTCGGCGGGGAAGATGTACTTCGTCAGCCACTCGTTCAAATCGAGGTCGTCGGCGATGCCCCGGAACAGCGTCATCGGGATGTGCGTGTGGCCGTTTATGAGTCCGGGGATGACGGCGCGGCCTCGCGCGTCAATGGTCTCGCGCGCCGCGTAGCTCCGCAGGATGTCCGCGCGCTTGCCGACCGCGACGATGCGCCCGCGCTCGACCGCGACCGCGCCGTCTTCGATAACGCGGCGGTCTTTGTCCATCGTCACGACTGTCCCGCCCGTGATGAGCAAAGCGACGGGCCGCCGCCTCTGCGCCGCCGCGAGTAGCGGCGACGACAGCAAAAGGGTCAGTGCGGCGAAGGCGGCAGTAATTTTTTTCAACGCCCCGGTCATCAATGCGCTCCGGTCTTTTGACGGCATCATCATTTTGGTTTGCCCGGCAGAAAATAGAAGCGCGCGACGAGCAGCCCGGCCAGCGCCGCGACGCTGAGCAAAAGGTCGAGCGCGGAAATTTCAGGGCTGACGATCTTTCGCGCTATGACGAAGATGATAACTTCGACCGCCGAGCTTGTGCGGTGGTAAAGCAGAAGGAACCCAAGCTCGCCGGCAATCGCAATGAGGAGGATGTTCTCGATTATCTTTTGGAGAACGTTGTACTCGTCAGACGGCCCGAAGAGCTTGGGGAAGTCGTGCACGACGGTCTGGTAGGCCGCGACCACCGCGGCGACGAGAATCAAGACCGACATCAGCGAGAGGAACAGGTGGATGATGTCGCCCACGTGACGGTTGATGACGCGCTCGATAACGGTCACATCGTCGCTGATGGACTTCTCCGCCTCGCCGCCTTCGGCTTTCTTCTTCTCGCCTTCGGCCATCTTGTCCGCCTCGCTACTACTTCTTCTGCGCCTCCGCGTCAACGAGGAACCCCGAGTCGAAGGGGCGCGGCAGAAGGTCGCGCATCTGCAAGTTCTCGGTGTCGCCGCGCAGGTTCGCGAGGAGGACGGGGATGTCGCCGCAGAACTCCCAGATGACCTGACGGCACGCGCCGCACGGGGGCGTCAGTCGCTCGGTGTCAACGACGACGGCGATGCGCTCGAAACGCCGCGCGCCTTCGGAGAGGGCTTTCCAGATGGCGACGCGCTCGGCGCAGATGGTCTGCTCGTAGGCCGCGCTCTCGACGTTGCAGCCCGTGAAGATGCTCCCGTCGTCGGCCCTCAAGGCCGCGCCGACGCAAAAGTTCGAGTACCGCGCGAGAGCGCAGTTGCGCGCGCCGGTGGCGGCGTCAATCAGTTCCTGCTGGTCGTCCTTGCTCACTTAGTCTCCTTGTTTAATGCCCAGTCCGACGCCGACCGTCGCGGCCTCCGCCTTAGACTTGCGCGCCGCGGCGAGTCGCTCGCGTATGCGACCCGAAAGCAGTTGGATGCTCACGAGGTTGTGTCCGCCTTCGGGGATGATAACGTCGGCGTAACGCTTCGACGCCTCGACGAACTGCATGTGCATGGGCCGCACGGTAGCTAGGTATTGCTCGATGACGGACTCGACGGTGCGCCCGCGCTCGGCGATGTCGCGCCGGAGGCGACGTATGAATCGTATGTCGTCGGGCGTATCAACGTAAACTTTGATGTCCATCTCGTCGAGCAGTCGTTGCTCCGCGAAGATGAGTATGCCCTCGATGATGATTATCGGCTGCGGCTCGGTGTGGAGAGTTTCGGCGCGGCGCGCGTGGTTCTTGAAGTCGTAGAGCGGAAGCTCAACAGGCTCGCCGCGCTTGAGCGCGCGGAGGTGCTCAACTAGAAGGTCGTTGTCAATCGCGTCCGGGTGGTCGAAGTTTATCTTCTGTCGGAAGTCGAGCGGCATCTGATCGAGGTTGCGGTAGTAAGAGTCCTGCTGTAGGAAGACGACCTCGTCCTTGCTAACCGTTTCGAGAATGCGGTTAGCAACGGTCGTCTTCCCTGAGCCAGTTCCGCCGCAGATGCCTATGATCATTCGTCGCTTCGCTCCGAAGGGTTGGAGTCTGGAGTCTGGAGTCTGAAGTCTGGAGTCAAAACGCCCTGCCTTGACTCCAGACTCCAGACTTCAGACTCCAGACTGTAGTTTTGGTATTACTCGACGCAAAAGCTCCGCGAAGGTCTCGCGGACGCGCTCGCCCGTTTCGATGACCTCTTCGTGGTTGATGGGTTTGTCGAGGACGCCCGCGGCCATGTTCGTGATGCAGGAGAGTCCAAGCACGCGCATTCCCATGTGGCGCGCGACGATTGCTTCGGGCACGGTGGACATGCCGACGGCGTCCGCGCCCAGAAGGCGCATCATGCGTATCTCGGCGGGCGTCTCGTATGAAGGCCCAGTGAGCGCGGCGTAGATGCCGCGTCGCAGGTCAAGCCCCATCTCGCGCGCCTCGCAGATGGCGGCGTCCTGAAACTCGTGGTCGTAAACTTCGGTCATGTCGGGAAAGCGCGGGCCGAAGCGCGGCTCGTTCCTGCCGAGCAGGGGGTTCGTGCCCATCAGGTTCAAGTGATCGCTGATGACGATGAGCGAGCCTTGCGCGAAAGAGTTGTTCAGACCGCCCGCCGCGTTCGTCAAAACGAGACTCTTGACGCCGAGCAGACCGAGCGTGCGGATGGGG
>DASQLL010000344.1:0-2884 GCA_035630035.1 Pyrinomonadaceae bacterium
TCGCCGTTCGAGTCGGCGGCGGTGCTGACGATGGACGGCGTGGGCGAGTGGGCGACTTCGAGTTACGGCTACGGGAGAGGCAGTGAGCTGCACCTGCTCGCAGAGCTTCACTTCCCGCACAGCTTGGGCCTTCTCTACTCGGCCTTCACGTACTACACGGGTTTTAAGGTCAACTCAGGCGAGTACAAAGTGATGGGCCTTGCTCCCTACGGCGAGCCGCGCTACGTGCAGACGATACTCGAAGAGCTGATTGACCTGCGCGAGGACGGGAGCTTGCGCCTCAACATGAAGTACTTCAACTTCGCTGCGGGGCTGACGATGACGAGCGCGGCTTTCAACCGACTGCTCGGCGGGCCGCCGCGCTCGCCCGAAAGCGAAGTCACGCAGCGCGACATGGACTTGGCGCGCTCGGTGCAGGAAGTCTGCGAAGAGGCGATGCTTCGGATGGCGCGGCACGTGCATCGCGAGACGGGCGAGAAGAATCTTTGTCTCGCGGGCGGCGTCGCGCTCAACTGCGTGGGCAACGGTCGCATTCTGCGCGAAGGGCCGTTCGAGAACATCTGGATTCAGCCTGCGGCGGGCGACGCGGGCGGCTCTCTGGGCGCGGCGCTGTCGGTGTGGCATCAGTACCTCGGAAACGAACGGCGCGTCGAAGATGTCTGCCGCGGTCGCGCCGACGGCATGAAGGGCGCGTACCTCGGCCCGGAATTCTCGAACGACGAGATCGAAGAATTTTTGTTGACGAGCGGAGCGCGTTATCGTCGCGTCGAGCGTTCCGAACTGGCAGAGACAGTCGCGCGGCTGCTCGCCGAAGAGAAGGTCGTCGGATGGTTTCAGGGGCGCATGGAGTTCGGCCCGCGCGCGTTGGGCGCGCGAAGCATCCTCGGCGACCCTCGCTCGCCACGCATGCAGTCGCAGATGAATCTGAAGATTAAGTACCGCGAATCGTTTCGTCCCTTCGCGCCTTCGGTCTTGCGCGAGCGCGTCGCGGATTATTTCGAGATGGACTGCGACTCGCCCTACATGCTTCTGGTCGCGCCCGTGCGCGAAGGTTTGCGGCGCGAAACGTCTGCGGACGAAGAAAAGCTCTTCGGCATCGAGAAGCTGAGCGTGCCGCGCTCGACTATTCCGGCGGTGACGCACGTTGACTACTCCGCGCGCGTGCAGACCGTCCGTCGCGAGGACAACCCGGCTTACTACGACCTGCTCGCCGCGTTCGAGCGGTTGACCGGCTGCGCCGTCCTCGTCAACACGAGCTTCAACGTGCGCGGCGAGCCGATTGTCTGCACGCCCTCCGAGGCTTACGCGTGCTTCATGCGGACGGAGATGGACTGCCTCGTCATGGGCGACATCGTTCTGCTGAAGACGGAGCAGGGCGAGAGCGCGCTCGCGGAAGACTACTCTTGGCAGGAGGAGTTCCAGCTTGATTGAGCCTCGTGGCATCACTGTCAATCACGATGCGCGCGTCAGCGAAGCGCAGGCGCGAAAGACCGCGGCGGTCGTCGCCGCCGTGCTTCTACTGATCGCCGCGTGGAATCTTTACCGGGGGCGCACGACGGTCGTCGTCATATTCGGCAGCCTCGGCGCGCTGCTCGTCGTCGTGGGCCTTTTCATTCCGGCGGCGGCGCGTCGTTTCCACGTCGCGTGGATGCGCCTCGCGGTTGCGCTCGGCTACGTCAACAGTCGCGTCTTGCTGTCGCTGATGTTCTACGGCGCGATCACGCCCTACGGCTTCGTCTCGCGGCTCGTGGGGCGCGATCCGTTAAGGCGGCGCGGGAAGAAGCTTGAGAGCTACTGGATCGAGCGCAAGACGACCAAGCAGGCGCGCGAACAGTTCGAGCGTCTGTTCTGAAGACGGGAGCGCCGAGGGTTTTTGTAGGGGCAGGGCTTGTCCCTGCCCGCGTTGCTTCATTGAAATTTAACTTGTGTGTCACCACACGGCGGGCAGGGACAAGCCCTGCCCCTACAGGTATTCGCAACGTTCTGGAATTTCGTCGAAGGATTTAAGCATGGGTAAACTGTCACTCGTCGGCGAGGTCTGGATGTTTCTGCGGCAGAACAAGAAGCTCTGGCTGCTGCCGATAGTCATCGTCCTTCTGCTGCTCGGCGCGCTGCTCGTCTTCGCGCAGTCGTCCGCGCTCGCGCCCTTCATCTACACAATCTTTTAAAAAAGTGATGAGTGATGAGTGATAAGTGATGAGTGAAAGCAATTTGTCTTCACTCATCACTCATCACTCATCACTTTTATAGCGATTTGCGAATGAGTGCGACCGCTTATCGCTGGGAGCGCGGGCATCCCTGCCCGCCTTGAGCGCGTGAGCGCGAAGATGGACACGCCTGTCGGCGCGTTGGCGGGCAGGGATGCCCGCGCTCCCAGGTTCACGCAATTGCAAACGGCTATAGTTACCACGGAAGGCCGCCGACCTCGACTTTGCCTTCGGGCCACGCGCGCTCGCCGCAGGGGAGAATCATCACGCGGAAGGGCGAGACGATTGTGCCCGTGGGCTGCTCGAACTCGACTGTCTCTTCGACGAGCCGCCAGCCCTGCGCGGCGTAGAAAGGTGCGAGGCGCGGCAGACAGAAGAGCATCCCGAACTCGACCCGAAGCTCGCTGCACATGAACTCAACCGCGCGCCGCATCGCCGCGTGGACGTACCGTCGCCCTTGAGCTTCGGGGACGGTCACGACCCCGCCGATTCCGCCGACCTTAACCTCGTACCCGCCCGCGCTCACTTTCGTTTCCATCACGCCGACGTGGCTCACCGCGCGCCCGTCCTCTTCCGTGATGAAGTGCCACTGCTTCGGTCGCCAAGTGTAGAGCATATCCTCCACGCCGAAGATGTTCTCGCCCCAACCGAAGAGCGTCTGCTTCTCTTCGTCCGTA
>DASQLL010000345.1:0-2402 GCA_035630035.1 Pyrinomonadaceae bacterium
GTTGACGCGCTGTGGCCGCTCGCCCGCCGACTGCTGCGGCGCGGCGACGGCGAAGCGCTCGTGAGAGGAAGCTTTTCGGCGGCGGCGCGAGTCTTCCTTCTGTGCGCCATCTTGCTCAACGCCTACGATCACGTTAACTACATCTTGGGGAAGCTCGACATCGCGGGGTCTCGACCGGAGTGGTTGCAGAGTTTCGACGAGACCGGCGAGCTTCTGTCGTGGATGCACGACCATCTCCCGCCCGGCTCAGTCGTGGCGACCGAGAATCCGCCGCTCGTTCATTTGCGAACGGGACTAAAGACCGTCTGGGCTGCCGCCGATCCGTTGAAGAACCGTGACGACTTCGCACGCAGAAACGTCTCTCACCTCGCGCACGTCAGCGCATACCACACTTCGAGCATCTCACGCACGGACGCGCCGAACTTCAAGATACTTCGACACACCGACCGACGCTTCCTGTACGTGCTTGAGCCGTAGGCAGACTTCGGGACAGACCGTGACAACTCACCCTTCGCCAAATCATTCATTGAGCGATTGGGGAAGGGATCAAAGCGGATCATCCACGAAATCACACGAAACAAAACGACTCGAATGTTTATAGCGATTTGCGAATGAGTGCGACCGCCTATTCCTGGGAGCGCGGGCATCCTTGCCCGCCAACGCGCCAATAGGCGCGTCCATCTTCGCGCCTGCGGCGCTCAAGGCGGGCAAGGATGCCCGCGCTCCCAAGTGCACGCAATTGCAAACGGCTATAGTAATTCTTCGTGTTACTTCGTGTGATTTCGTGGAAAGCTTTTCCCTGTATCCTGTCTCGAAAGTTTCGATTTGGCGGATAGTAGTGAAGGCAGACGAGATTAGACAGACGAAGAGGCCAGCGCGACGTTCAAGTCTGACAGCGCTGGCCTCTTGCGGATTCGGGGCTACTTCAGAAGGGCGCGGACGCCGACGAGCAGCAGGTAAACGATTGCGAGCGTGACGGCCACTTTGATGAGCAGCACGGCCAAGCTGACGATTGTGCCGACGACGATTCCGGCGGCTGTCAAAACCAGCGGGACGCCGACGACCAGCACGAACAATCCTAGAAGGATGATTCCGACGATACGGAGCATGTCTTTCATGTCTTTCATAATATCACCTCAATCGCGCCGCGTCCGCCCGCAATGTCCGGGACTCTCCGGCGGCGTCTTGCCTTCCTATACGAAACTATTTTCTGAAGCGTTCCGTCCAAGATTCTACACCGCCCGGCGAGAATTTCCACTCATAAATTTGTCACGGCGGCCCGCCCTGCCCCTTACGATGTGTGCTAAGCTTTGCTCCGTTCTCCCGCAAAATCAGGGCGTAGTCGTTACCGTAAATACAGCGCGGGCCTCTGGCCGTCGCCGTATGCCGAGTTGCAATAGATACGAGTTTTTAGACCATGCCACGCCGCACCGACGAAAGACTTTTCGACGACGGGCCGGAGCAAGACCAGCCGCCGGACACGAGCGCGCCGCTCGCCGAGAAGATGCGCCCGCGCACGCTCGAAGAGTTCGTCGGCCAGCAGCACCTTGTCGGCGAAGGGCGCGTGCTGCGCCGCTTGATCGAGGGCGAAGGGCTTCTACCGTCGCTCATACTCTGGGGCGCGCCGGGCACGGGCAAGACGACGCTCGCGCGTCTGCTCGCGCGTCGCAGCGGCTCGCGATTCGTTCCATTGTCGGCGGTCTTCTCCGGCGTGAAGGACTTGCGCGCCGCAATCGCCGAGGCGCGCGACGAGAAGCGTCGAGGCCGCCGAACGATTCTCTTCGTTGACGAGATTCACCGCTTCAACAAGGCGCAGCAGGACGCGCTGCTGCCCGCGGTCGAGGACGGCACGATCACGCTCATCGGCGCGACGACCGAGAACCCCTCTTTCGAGGTCATCGGCGCGCTGCTCTCGCGCAGCAGAGTCCTCACGCTCGAACCCTTGGGCGAGGAGGACGTGGCCGCGCTCCTGCGCCGCGCGCTCTCGGACGAAGAGCGCGGACTCGCGGCTTTGCGCCCGCAGGTCTCGGACGACGTGCTCGCGCGCGTAGCACGCGCGGCGGGCGGGGACGCGCGCGTTGCGCTCACCGCGCTCGAAGCCGCGGTCGAGGCGACGCAGCCCGACAAGAAGGGCGCGCGGCGCGTGTCGGAAGAGACGGTCGTCGAGGCGATGGGACGCGCGCGCTACGCATACGACAAGGGCGGCGAGGAGCATTACAACCTCGCCTCGGCGCTCATCAAAAGCCTGCGCAACTCCGACGCCGACGCCGCGCTCTACTGGCTCGCGCGGCTCATCGAGGGCGGGGCCGATCCCATCTTCATAGCGCGCCGCCTCTGCATCCTCGCCTCCGAAGACGTGGGACTCGCAGACCCGCAGGCGATGCTGCAGGCCGCCGCCGCCG
>DASQLL010000346.1:0-3814 GCA_035630035.1 Pyrinomonadaceae bacterium
GGTTAACTGTCTCACCCTACATTAAACTGAAAAGCGATACAGTAGACGCGGAAACGCGACCGTCAGGGAGCGTGTCAGCGAAAGGATGAAGGCGGAAGGATGAAGGATGAAAGAAATGCTGTCTTTGCTTCATCCTTCCGCCTTCATCCTTCATCCTTTCTCCACACGCTCCTTTACGGTCGCGTTTACGTCAAAGTCCTCTCTACGACGGGCCGAAGCGCTGCCGGTATTCGAGCGAGTCGAGGAACGCTTTGACCATCTGTGCGTTGACGAAGTTGCCGCCGAACTGGTTGAGCTTGTCGAGCCAGAACTGCCAGCCCGAAAAGTCCGAGTCCGGCGCGTCGTCCGGGTTGCGCCTCAAGTATCCGAAGTATTGCAACAGCACGAACGCCTTGTTCAGCTCGCGCTGTCGAAGGTCTGCGTCGTCGGCCACCTTGCGTAGAACGCTCGCGCGCAGACGCACGTCCGCGGGAGAAGGCGCAAGCTCTGTTATGAGCGCCGTCTTCTCGTCGGACGAAAGAACGCTACCCGCGTTCGCGTCGAGCGTATTAACAAAGTCCGCCGCGCTCATCCCCGCCGGGAAGCGCGCGAGGAACTCTGGCCGCTGCACGAACCTCTCGGTGAAGGCGACCGTGTTCGCTTCGAGCAGAGCTTCCGCACCCGGCTGGCCGATGACCACGCCCCGCCCTATCTCCTGCGCGTCGGGGAAGAGCTGCTGGAAGCGCACGGGCACGGGCTTGCCCGCAAGGTTGCCGAACGCCGACTTGTAGAGGCGATAGACGAGATAGCCCGTCCCCTGAAACTCAATCGAGAGGAAGAACGCAGCCGAGACGTTGATGCGCTTGACCTCGCGGCACGCTGCGTTCGAGCCGCACGAGTTGATCTCATTCGTCCAGAAGCTCAGGCCCGACGCGTCCGGCTCGCGCGAGAGGAAGTCGCGGTATTGCTGCGCGACGAAGAACTGCGTGTCGTCAATCAGATTCGGCGCGGTCACGCCGTTCGGCAGATCAACCGTCAGCCCGCCGGAGACGTAAGACACCTGCCCCGTCGAAGACTGCAAGCGCACGCTGTACTCGCCGGGCGGCGTAAGTATGCTTGGGCTTATGTCGAAGCTGAGGACGGGGATGCCGAAGCCGACGACCTGCTGCACGTTCGACACCGTGATGAAGGGCGAGTTGACGGAAACGCCGCTCGCGGGGATTACGCCGAGGTTGTCGCCGCCGACAAGCACGGTCATGCCGCGGCCCGGAACGAAGGGGACGGCGATGGTCGAGAGATGGCCGCTGCTGCCCGTGCCTATGAATGAAGGGTTGAAGGCCGTAGTCCCGCCGGGCACTGTGATGTTGAGCGGCGAGTCGGCGTCCGCCGCTACGCTGACCGTTCCGGCCTCGGTCGTCAGGAAAGGCGTCGTGCTGCCCAACGTAAGCCCTTGATAGCCGCCGTTGCGCGAGGCTATCTCGTCCGCGTTGACAGGCTCGTCCAGACGCTCCGCGACGACGCGGTATTGGCCGGGCGGCAGGTTGTCTATGCGGTAGTTGCCGCTCTGCAAAGCGATGTTCCCGGCCACGACCCTTCCCGTCGCAACGTCCTCCGCGAAGACGTGCGCGCCGAAGGCCGCCGCGCCGCCCGCGAAGCCGACGCGCCCCGCGATGCTCCCAAGCCCGGAGCGCGGGCCGTAGACGGCGCGTATGCCCGCAACGTCGTCGCTCGAAAGCGTGCGCGTCGTGAAGTTCGCGAGATCGAACGTGCCGTTTACGCCCTGACGCGGCTGCATCGAGGAAGCGACGATGCCGGAATGCTCAAGGCCGAGCATGTGGCCGATCTCGTGCACGAAGGTTGATTCGAGGTCGTAGCTGCCCGGCGTGCCGTCGGTCGAGAAGAAGCTCGTGACCTCCTGCCCGAACTCGTTAAGGCGCGTGACGTTTGGATTGACTGCGAGGTCGGCCTCCAAGATGTTGCCCGCGCTGTTGAAGACGACGCGCGCGCGGCCCGGCTGAAGTCCGCGCGTGAAGAAAGAGCGGTTCGTGCCCGTGTCGGCGACGGTGATGAGACTAACGCCGTCGCCGCCCGTCGTGTTCACGTCCTGCTGCGTGCTTGAGACGACGTTGAACTGGATGTTCGAGGCCAGCGACCAACGACTGAGCGCGCGCCGCGCGGCGAGAACGACTTGCGCGCCGGTGGCGTGGACGAAGGCCGGGGGGTTGTTGAGCGAGGTCGAGAGCGCGATTGTGATGGTCGTCGTAGGCCAGCGAACTTGCGTGGTTGCGCTTGAGCTTGTGTACTGAACCGTGTATGCGCGCGCGGGCGCGTGCGGCGCGAGAATGAGCGCGCCCAAGATTATAAGCGTGGCGATAAAACGCATGTTTACCCTCTTGTCAAAATCAGGGATGGAAACGCTCGGCGGGGAGGTTACGAGTTCGAGGCGGGGCGAAGGCCCACACGGGCCGGCCAATCCACTATAGCAAGTCGCACGCCGCGACTTCAAATACTATCTTTGGCAACGAGCGCAGCCGTGCAAATCGTCGAGCCGGTCGCGCTTTCCTTCGCGCACACCGTAGGCGCGGGCGTTTAATCTTTGCGGGTTGCGTAATCCATCCGTCCAGTGCCGGCGAACTGAATGAGGTCGTGGACGGTGAAAGCGTGCGAAAGAGAGGATTACAGACTCGGCATTAGTGTTTTGGTCGGACGCGCGCGCGTGAGCGAGCATGTCTTCGACAGTTGTGACACGCTCGCTCACGCGCGCGCGCGTCCGACCAAAGATTTATCTGCGTCGGCGTTTGGCTGCTCGCGGCCTCGTCGAGCCGAAGGAGGTCGCGGGCGTCGTCCTCGTGACGGCGTCGGCTATGGCCGCGGAATCGTCGCCGGGCAAGGCCGCCGCCGGCTCAGGGGTCGCCCCCTGAAGGTCTGCGAAAGCGACGATGACCAACAGCGCGGCGACGCCGAGCGTGGCGACAAGGTATAGCAACGCAACTTGTTCGAGCGCGAGCAGCACGATGATGACGGCGATGACCGCGACGCTCAGCAGGATCGAATTGCGGCGGCGCGTCTTGCGCGTCTTGTCAGCCGCGGCGCGGTTAATGTTTCTACTCATTTAAATCTCTCCAGAAAAAATATGGCTTCAACGAAACCGTTAATTTATCACACGGCGCGGCGGAGCGGCTAACGGCGGGGGCGGCCTGACGGCGCACACAAGAAGAGGCCGGCACGCGTGCGGCGTCCGGCCTCTTCGAGCAGCTTGCGCGGCCCACGAACGTCAGTAGATGACGCGGGGCACTACGGTCTGACCGAATGTGCTGACAGAAGAGCCGAGCGTTCCCATAAGCATCCCCTTCAGCGTGTTCGTGATGCCGCCGGAGCCGTCCGGCACTTCGACGATGTCGTAGGGCTGGAGCGCTATGTCTTTGACCTTCTCCTTCTTGATGTCGTTGTAGTTGACGAGCAACTTCTCCGGCTCGGACTGCCCCTTCTTGCGACGCCAGATGACGATGTTGCTGGCCTTCGCCTCTTTGCTCAAGCCGCCGACCATCGCGATGGCCTGCTTGAGCTGCATCCCGTCTTTCAGGTAAAGACCCTGCGGCGAGCGGACTGCGCCCATGATGTACACGGGCTGCGACTCCTGCACGATGATGATGTCGCCGGGGCGTATGACGGGGTTGGCGTCCTTTTTGCCCTCCTTCAGACTACGCAGACTGTAAATTTCGTAGCCGATCTGCGTCGGGTCTGTAGGCTTGTAGATGTCCACCGGCACCGCGGCTATCAACTCATCTTCCGGCTCAGGGCACATGACGGCTTCCGTGTGGAAGATTTGAACGTC
>DASQLL010000347.1:0-7480 GCA_035630035.1 Pyrinomonadaceae bacterium
CTCTCGTCGCCCAAGTACACCGAGCCGCTGCACAACATCCCGCAGACGATCACGGTCATCCCCAAAGAAGTTATCGAGGAGCAGGGCGCGACGACTTTGCGCGAGGTGCTGCGAAACGTGCCGGGCCTTACGGTCACGGCGGGCGAAGGGGGCGCGCCCGCGGGCGACAACCTGACGCTGCGCGGATTCAGCGCGCGCAACGACATCTTCGTTGACGGCGTGCGCGACCTCGGCCCACAGTCGCGCGACCCCTTCAATCTCGAACAGGTCGAAGTCGTGAAAGGGCCGGGATCGGCCTACACGGGCCGAGGCTCGACGGGCGGCGCGATCAACCTTGTGAGCAAGACGCCGGGCATCAAGCCCGCCTACGGCTTCACGCTCGACTTGGGCACTGACAGAACAAAGCGTGCCACCGCAGACCTCAACATGCCGCTTGAGCGTTTGGGACTTGGCGACAGCACGGCCTTTCGCCTGAACCTTCTCGCGCACGACTCCGGCGTTGCGGGGCGCGACGTTGTTGACAACGAGCGTTGGGGCATCGCCCCTTCGCTTGCGTTCGGCCTCGGCAGACCGATGCGCCTAACGCTCAGCTACTTCCACCTTCAGCAGAACAACATCTCCGACTACGGCATCCCGTGGGTGCCCGCGACCAACAACGCCCTTGTGGAATATCGCGACCGACCCGCGCCCGTGCCGCGCGACACTTTCTACGGCCTGAAGAATCGCGACCACGAGAAGCTGCGCTCCGATCTTGCGACCGTCCGCTTCGACCGCGACTTCAACGACAATCTCTCTCTTCGTAACCAATTCCGCTACGGACACTCGACGCGCGACTCGATTGCGACGCCGCCGCGCTTCGCCAGCAACAACTCGACCGCAATCAACCGCGAGATGCGCGCGTGGGTTACGGATGACGACGTTTGGGACAACCAGACAGACTTCCGCGCGGCCTTCAAGACGGGCAAGTCCGTCGAGCATACGCTCATCGCCGGACTCGACCTTGCGCGCGAGACGAACATACGCCACACGCGCAGTGCGCCCAACATGCTGACGACGCTGCTCAACCCCGATCCGAACGACGTTTATACGGGCACTATCACAACGAGTCCCATCGTCGGCGACATCAAGGCCAACTCGCAGGCGATTTATCTCTTCGACACGGCGAAGCTCGGCAAGCGTTGGGAGCTAAACGGCGGCGCGCGTTGGGATCGCTTCGACGCGGACGGCGTCAGCACTACGGGCGTGCCCGTCTCGCGCGTTGACAAGATGCTCAGCTTCCGCGCTGGCGTCGTCTTCAAGCCGCTGCCGGAGGGGAGCATCTACGCTTCCTACGGCACGTCGCTCAACCCTTCGCTCGAAGGGCTTTCGTACAACACGGCGAACACGGCCATCGAGCCTGAGAAGACATACACGTTTGAAGTCGGCAGCAAGTGGAACTTGTTCGACCAGCATCTTTCTATTACAGGCGCGGCCTTCCGCGTTGAGAAGACGAACGCGCGGACGCCGGGGCTGCCCGGCGAGCCGGCGCAGGTGCTTCAGGGCCGTCAGCGCGTGAGCGGCGTCGAGCTGAGCGCGACCGGCAACCTGACGCGCGCGTGGCAAATCACCTCCGCTTACACTTTCCTCGACAGCGAGGCCATCGAGTCGAACACTCTCGCGGAGATAGGCAAGGAGCTTATCAACACTCCGAGAAACTCCTTCAACCTCTGGACGACATACGAGCTGCCACGCCGGCTCAGCGTCGGCGGCGGCGTGCGTTTCGTCGGCCAGCGCTTCGGCAACAGCATCAACACCAGAGTAGTGGACAGCTACTGGACGGCTGACGCGATGGCCTTGTATCCGGTGTCGAAGCACGTTGATCTGAGGTTCAACATATACAACCTGACGGACGAGTATTTCTTCGACCGCATAGGCGGCGGCCACATCGTCCCCGGCCCCGGTCGCTCGGCAACGTTCGGCATGGGTTTTAAGTTTTAGAGCAATTTTCAGTTGAGTGTAGGGCAAGAGGCAGTTCACCGCAGAGGCGCGGAGAGCGCAGAGGGGGCGCAGAGAGTTGTCTTTCCTCTGCGCCTCCTCCGCGCTCTCCGCGCCTCTGCGGTGAGTCCTATTCGCATTACGCTCAAGTGAAAAGCGAGATAGGTTCATCGGAAGAAAGCAGGAGGGCACGTAACAAGTGCGCCCCTTTGCTTTCGACACACTGAAGCGAAGACGAAAGACAAGCATGCTGCTGCAAATTCCGGACGTGTTGACCGAAGAACAGGTTGCTGAGTGTCGTAAGGCTCTGGAGCATGCGGAGTGGGTTGACGGTCGCGTCACGGCAGGGCATCAGTCAGCGCGCGCGAAGGACAACATGCAACTGCCCGAAGATCACGCGGCGGCACGGCAGTTGGCTGACCTGATTCTCGCGGCGCTCGAACGCAATCAATTGTTCATGGCGGCGGCTCTGCCTCTGAAAGTCTTTCCGCCGCTCTTCAACCGATATGAGGGCGGGCAGTCGTTCGGCAATCATGTTGACAACGCCGTCCGGCAGGTGACGGGCACGCCGCATCGAGTTCGCACAGACCTTTCGGCGACGCTCTTTCTCAGCCGGCCCGACGAGTATGACGGCGGCGAGTTGCTTGTAGAAGACACGTATGGCGTGCATAGCGTCAAGCTTCGCGCGGGCCACCTGATTCTCTACCCCGCGTCCAGCCTTCATAACGTGCGCCCTGTGACGCGCGGGGCGCGGCTCGCCTCGTTCTTCTGGATTCAGAGCATGGTGCGCGACGACGGCGAGCGCACGCTGCTGTTCGACCTCGACACGGCGATTCAGCGGCTCGGCCTTGATGCGCCCGAACACCCTTCGGTCGTGCAACTAACTTCCGTTTATCATAACCTGCTGCGACGCTGGGCCGACGTTTGAGCTTTCATAACTTTTCCGCGGGAGACGTTTGCACGTGAAGCGATTTCGCAAAGTCATTTTCTGGTGTCACCTTTTGGCGGGCACGACGGCGGGCGTCGTCATCCTCGTCATGTCGTTGACGGGCGTGCTGCTGACATACGAAAGACAGATCACCGCATGGGCCGACGCGCGCGGGCTTCGAGTCGCGCCGCACGCGCCGGGAGCCGCGCGGCTCCCGCTCGAAACGCTCGTCGCCAAAGCCCGCGAGGGGCGGAGCGCAGCGCCTTCCGCGCTCACGCTGCGAGCCGACGCGAACGCACCCGTCTCGGTGAGCTTCGGGCGCGAGGGCGTCGTCTTCGTCAACCCGTACACGGGCGAAATGCTCGGCGAAGGGTCGCGCGGAGTCCGCGCCTTCTTTCAAACAGTCACCGACTGGCATCGCTGGCTCGGCGCGAGCGGCGAAAGTCGCGCTGTCGGTCGGGCCGTCACGGGAGCGTGCAACCTCGCTTTCCTGTTCATCGTCATGAGCGGCTTCTACCTCTGGTGGCCGCGCAGTTGGAGTTGGAGAGCGGTCAGGAATGTGACGTGGTTCAGGCGCGGGCTGCCGGGGAGGGCGCGAGATTTCAATTGGCACAACACGGTCGGCTTCTGGTCGGTGCTGCCGCTCTTCGTCGTCGTTCTATCGTCGGTTGTGATCTCTTACACGTGGGCCGGCAACCTCGTCTACCGCGTCGTCGGCGAGACGCCGCCCGCGCCGCGCACGCCTCCCGCACAGCCGCCCGGCGGGCAAGGCGAACGTAAAGCCGAGCTTGCGCTCGACGGCCTCGACGCATTGCTCACACGCTCCGAGCATCAGGTGCAGGGCTGGCAAAGCATCAGCCTGCAACTCCCTTCCAAAGCCGATGCCCCTGTGACGTTCACGATTGACCGGGGCGACGGCGGCCAGCCGCAGAAGCGCGCGCAGCTCACGCTCGACCGTGCGACCGGCGAGGTCGTGCGTTGGGAGCCGTTCGAGAGCTACACGGCGGGCCGAAGGCTCCGCTCCTACATGCGCTTCGCACACACAGGCGAGGTGTTGGGCTTCTTCGGCCAGACGGTCGCGGGGCTTGCCAGTCTGGGCGGCACGTTGCTCGTCTATACGGGCCTCGCGCTCGCGTGGCGTCGCCTGCGCGCATGGAAGGCAAGACGCACCGAAGGCGCGGGCATCATCGCACGGCCCGACACGGAGATTGCTCCCGGCTCATCCGCGGACTGACGTTGCCCTGCGAGATTTCCGTCGCGCACCCTCTCAAACAGAAGCCCCTCGCGCGCGGCGACGAGCGACCGCTCGCCTCAACGCGCGCGCCAACTTCGGTGTGCTATACTCGCCACGCTCAAAAGACATTAGCGCTCGGCTCGCAACGCCGCGTCGGGCAACGCCACGGGGGGCAATCATCGGATGGATGCTGACAAGCTGGAACACTATCGCAAGATACTCAACGACCAACTGCGACAGCGCACGGAGCAGGCGCGAGAGAATCAGGCCGACGCGCTCGAAACAGCCTCGTCGGACGACGGCGTGAAGGACGTAGCAGACCAGTCGGTCAAGGACGTGAATCAGGAGATCGAGTATCGCCTGAGCGAGCGCGAGTCGCAGCTCGTCGCCGACATTGATCAGGCGCTCATGCGTCTTGACGAAGGCTCATACGGAGTCTGCGCCAGCTGCGGCAAAGACATTCCCGAACGCCGCCTCGACGCGCTCCCCACCGCTCGCTACGACGCCGAATGCCAAGCCCTCATCGAAGCCAACAACGGCGAAGACGAGCACGCCACGTTGTAAAGTCAGAAGTCAGAACGCTGAACGCTGAACTGAAAAGCATTGCCTTCAGTTCAGCGTTCAGCGTTCTGACTTCTGACTTTATTTATGCTTTCGGGTGCGCCTTGTCGTAAACCTCTATCAGTTTTTCCATCGAGACGTGCGTGTAGATTTGCGTTGTGGAGAGGCGCGCGTGGCCGAGTAGCTCCTGTATGTCGCGCAGGTCTGCGCCGCTGTCGAGCAGATGCGTGGCGAACGAGTGGCGCAGCGCGTGCGGGCTGATGTTGTGGATGCCGGCGCAGAGCGTGATGTACTTGTCCACCATGCGGCCCACCGAGCGCGTTGTGATGCGCGTGCCCTGATAGTTTAGAAAGACCGCGTCCGTCTCGCGCTCGGCGATGGGCGCGTTGTTGAGAAAACTGTTTCGCACCTCCGTCAGATACCGCATCAGCGCGTGCAGCGCGGGGTCGCCGAAAGGCACGATGCGCTCCTTCCGGCGCTTGCCCTTCACACGCAGCATCTTGTTCTTGAAATCAATGTCGTGCAGGTTGAGCTTCGTCAGCTCCGAGACGCGCACCCCCGTGCCGTAGAGCATCTCCAGAATTGCGCGGTCGCGTTTTCCAAGCTCGGTCTCAACGTCCGGCGTCTCGATGAAGCGGATTGCGTCTTCGACTGAAAGATGGTTCGGCAGTTTCTTTTCGAGCCGGGGCGTGGAGACGAGCTTGGCGGGGTTCATCTCGACGACGCCTTCGCGTATGAGGAACTGGAAGAAGGTTCGGAGCGCGGCGAGCTTGCGCGCGATTGAAGACTTCTTCTTCTGCGCCGTGTGAAGCTCCGAGAGCCACTCGCGTATCGTGATGTGATCAATCTGCCGTATGTCCAGCTCGCGGCGCGCGCCCGTCCGTGGGTCTGCGGGCGCGAGGTGGTCGAGGAACTGCGCCAGATCAATCGCGTAGTTTCTGAGCGTGTGCTCGCTCACGTTGCGCTCGTAGCGCAGGTGTTCGAGGAACTGTGCGAGTAGTTGCTCCATGGAGGTGAATGGTAAATGGTAAATGGTGAATGGTAAATAGAAATTTGGTGAAGGGCGAATTGGAAACAATGAACGGCGGTTAAGTGTCGCCTAAGTCAGGCGATGATTGTCTCAGTCAAGCAGCGACTAACGACCATTCCCCATTTACCATTTACCATTCACCCCTTCGGAGCGTAGTAGCCCTTGCGCGTGCGGACGCGGAGGTTGGGGCGGGTTTTCACGTTGAGCGTGAAAGCGCGGAAGCGCCCGTCGCGCGGCTGGCCCGCGGGGTAGTAGCTGAGGACGTACTGCTGCGCGAGGTCTGCGGCTATCTGCTTGAAGGCGTCGGACAGCTCGGCGGTTGTGCGCGGGACGTAGACCGCGCCGCCGGTCTGCGCGGCGAACTCCTGCATGCGCCGCGCTCCCGCGAGGTCGTGCAGGTTCGGGCTGTCGCTGTTGCCGGTTTGAATCGCGTAGACCTGACAGTCGTTCGCAAGCACGCGCGCGAGCGTCGTGTCGAAATCGAGGTCGCTGACGGTGTCCGTGCCGTCCGAGACGATGACGATAACCTTGCGCGTCCTCTGCGGCTTGAGATAGTCGGCGGCGATGGCAACGGTGTCGAAGAAGGCGGTCGCGCCATGCGCCTTGCCGAAGCCCTCGATTGTGCGGACGAGAGCGCGCACGTCGTTCGTCAGAGGGTGCGCCAGCTCCGGTGAGGTCGAGATGGAGTAGATGGCCGCGCGGTCAATCGGGCGCACGACCGACTTGAGAAAGCGCACGCCGGCCTGACGCTCGAACTCGCGCGTGGCGTTCAGGCTTGAGCTGTTGTCGAAGAGCAGAGCGATGCTAACGGGCGTCTCGGCGTGTGTCAGCTCGCCGATGGGTTTGACTTCGCCGTCAACGCGCAGCTCGAAGTCTTCGGCGCGCAGGTCTGAGACCGCACGCCCTCGCGCGTCAACGACCGACGCGGGCAGAGGGACGAGGCTTGAGTTGATGCTGACGACCTCGTCATCTCCGACTTCCTGCGCGTCGGGCTGCTGGTTTTGGACGGGAGTGACGATTGCGCCCCTCGCTCTGCCCGAAGACTTTGCGCCGGGCGGAGGCGGCTCGGCAATCGGGCCTGTGGGCCGGCTCATGACGGGGGTGGGCGTCGGCGTGGGGTCGCCCGCGCGCGCGGGTTGCTTACCCTTCACAGGGGCGGGCGGCTCGCTCTTACGACCGGACTGCGCGCGGAGCGTGGGCGCGGACGAAGCAAACAGCGCCAGCGCGCAGACGAGCGCGACGAGCGCGTGGACACACGCTCGCGCAGGAGTCTTAATTAAAAGCTCCCTGCTCATGTCGTCGCCGCGCGCGGCGAGTGTGCGCCGTCCTGAATCGCCTGAAGCCAATTGTCCCATTCCGCGAGAGCCAGCTCGACTTGCCGCACGTGCCTGTCGCGTTTTCTCTTGAACCGCCGACGCTCATGTTCGGGGAGCGGTTCGAGCAGCGCGAAGGTGATGTTCACCGGCTGGTACTTCTCCGCGTCGGCCCCTGAGACGTAGCGCGCGAGCGCGCCCGTCGCAGTCTTTGACGGAGCTTCGAGCAGCGCGACTTCGCGCGCGAGCCGCGCCGCGTTGCGCCCCGCGAGCCAACCTGTTGCGACTGATTCGACATACCCCTCGACCCCGCTTATCTGTCCTGCGAAGAAAATTTCCTCGCGCCCGCGCGTCTGCAAAGTCGGTGCAAGAACGCGCGGCGCGTTGATGTACGTGTTGCGGTGAATCTGCCCGAACTGCAAAAACTCCGCGCGCTCGAG
>DASQLL010000348.1:0-2293 GCA_035630035.1 Pyrinomonadaceae bacterium
GCTTGCGCCGGGCGAGTATGACGTACACGTTCAGGGCCTCATCCCCGGCGCGCGGCAGAGGTATCAGAGCGAGCATCAGAACGTCTCGCTTGCGGAGGGCAGCGACATGAGCCTAACGCTCGCGCTCGACCTCAGCGCGCCGCCCAACAAAGGGGGCGGGCCGTGAAAATCCTGCGCGTCCTCTTCGCAACGCTCTGCGCGCTTCCCTTCCTCCTCGCGCCCTGTGCGCCCGCGTCTCGCGCGCAGCAGCCCGCCGTCGTGTCATCCGACGCGCCGAAGCCGCAGGCCACGCCGACCCCTGCCATGCGACCCGCGCCCGACGCCACGGGCGAGACGCGCGCCGCCGCCGAGTCGCGCAAAAAAACGCCCGTCGCGTTAGGCTCGATCACGGGACGCGTCGTCGGCGAGAGCGGCGAGCCGATAGCGGGCGTCTCGGTCAATGCATTCCCGTATGCCTCCGGCGGAAGCTCGAACTTCCGCCCCCCGCGCTCGTCTCCGACGGACGATGAAGGCTCTTTCCTGCTCGAAGGTCTTGAGCCGGGCGTTTACAGCGTGGGCGCGAACCTCGCGGGCTACGTCGTCGAGGCAGACCCGCAGACAGGGCGCGCGGGCGTCGCGTACCGCCCCGGCGACACGGCCACTGTCCGACTCGTAAAGGGCGGCGTCGTCACAGGCACTGTCACAGACCCGCAGGGCGAGCCGCTCGTCGCGATGAGCGTGCGCGCGCACCGCGTCCGCGACCTCGACGGACGCAACGCATCAACGACCTCGAGCTTCGCGGGCGAGGACAAGACGGACGACCGCGGCGTCTATCGCATCTACGGACTACAGCCCGGCGTCTACGTCGTTCTCGCGGGCGGCTTCTCGCAGTGGTCTTTCGGCCCCGGCGGCTCGGCCTACGACACGGACTCGCCGACCTTCTACCCTTCGGCCACGCGCGACACCGCCGCCGAGATAACCGTCCGCGCCGGGCAGGAGGCCGCGGGCGTAGACGTGCGCTACCGCGACGAACAGGGCCGCCGCATCACGGGCCGCGTCGAGATGCCCGTCGCCGTCGCGCCCGACCCGACCGCCACGGTCGGCGTCACGCTCACATACGCCTCCACGAACATCAACGCCGGCAGCAGCTATGTTCCGCTTAGCGCCGACAATCGTTCCTTCTCGCTCGGAGGCGTCGCCGACGGCGAGTACGACATTTACGCGAGCGCGGGCGGGCGCGAAGGTTTCACGTTCGCCGCCGCGCCGCAGCGCGTCAGCGTCAGAGGCGCGGACGTGACCGGCCTCGTGTTCAAGCTCGCGCCGCTCGCCGCGGTCAGCGGCACTCTCGTCATCGAGCCGTCGTCCGAAGCAGACCGCGCGCGCGAGGGCTGCAAGGATCGTCGCGCGTCGCTTCTGCCGCAGGAGACGCTCATCACTCTTCGCGCAGACCGGCCCGCCGCGGCGACGAATCAGCCCGCCGGGCGCACCTCGCCTTTTCGAGAGGCCGCGCCCGACGACGCCGGCGCGTTCACGCTCCGCAACCTCGAAGCAGGTCGCTATCGCCTCGCCGTCCGCCCGCTCGACGAGAACCTTTTCGTCCGCTCGGTCGGGCTGCCCGGCGCGACCCCTCCCAACGTCGCCGCGCCGCGCGCATCCGCCGCGAGTCCCGGCGCTCGCGCGGGCGTCGCGCCAACGCCCAACTCGTCCGCGCGCGAGACGTTGGACATCAAGCCGGGACAACAACTCTCCGGCATCAACGTCCGACTCTCCGAGGGCGCGTCCGTCTTGAGCGGTCGCGTCGTCGCGCCCGAAGGCGCAGCCCCGCCGCCCTTCGCGCAGCTCCGCGTTCATCTCCTGCCCGCCGAGCGCGACGACGACGCGCTGCGCTTCTTCGAGACCACTCTCGCGCCCGACGGCTCGTTCACCTTCAAGAACGTTCCGCCCGGTCGCTACAACGTCCTCGCGCGCGTCGCCCCCGATGCGAACGAGGCCACGCCGCGCCCCGCATCTTGGGACGCAGACTCGCGCGCGAAACTACGACGCGAGGCGGAGGCCGCCGCAACGACCGTCGAGCTTCAGCCCTGCCAGCGCGCCGCGGACTTCACGGTGCGCTTCCCCCCGACGGCGAAGTAAGTCGGACAAGCTCGGCGCGGCATTGCGACATCATTCAGCCGCCGTAGGCGGCGTAAGAACAGTAGCCCACGGCGTAAGCCGTGGGGATAACGCACAACAAAGAAACGAAAGCCCCGTAGGGGCGAAAGAAAATCCGAGCTTGAGAATAATGCTGTCTCGGATTTTCTTTCGCCCCTACGGG
>DASQLL010000349.1:0-8978 GCA_035630035.1 Pyrinomonadaceae bacterium
TAAGGACGCGTCCTTAGTCTGCCCGCCGGGCATTGACGGCACGGTGGTCGAGGTGCAGGTCTTCACGCGCAAGGGTCAGGAGCGCGACCAGCGTTCGCTCGCAATCGAGACGGACGAGGAGAACCGCTTGCGGCGCGACCTCGAAGACGAGATACGCATCCTTCGCGAGCAGCGCGACGCGCGCGTCTACGAGTTGTTCGAGGGGCGCAAGCTCTCCGCAGACCTTACGGTCGAGCGCGAGGTTCGCATCGCGAAGAACGAGACGATAACGCGCGAGATGCTCGCCGGAGTCGAGCCGAAAGCTCTACGCAAGGCGCAGCTCGCGGGCGCGCGCGCGGCGGACGTTCTGGCCGAGTCGAAAGACTTTGAGGAACGTACCGAGCGTCAGATTCGGATTCTCACGGACATCTACGAAGAGAAGATCGCGAAACTCCGGCAGGGCGACGAGCTTGCGCCGGGCGTCATCAAGATGGTCAAGGTCTTCATCGCGATGAAGCGCAAGCTTTCGGTCGGCGACAAGATGGCCGGGCGACACGGCAACAAGGGCGTCATCGCGCGCATACTTCCCGAAGAGGACATGCCGTACCTTCCGGACGGCACGCCCGTTGACATCGTTCTCAATCCCTTGGGCGTTCCCTCGCGCATGAACGTCGGACAAATCCTTGAGACGCACCTTGGGTGGGCCGCGCGCGTCCTCGGCATGCATTTTGCGACGCCGGTCTTCGACGGCGCGACCGAGCCTGAGATCAAGCAGATGATCAAGCGCGCGAGCGAGCACTTGCAGTCTCAGGGCCTACCGGAAATCGTCGCCGACTCCGGCAAGACCGTACTCTACGACGGGCTTTCGGGCGAGCCGTTCGAGCAGAAGGTGACTATCGGTTACATCTACATGCTCAAGCTCTCGCACCTTGTGGACGACAAGATTCACGCGCGCTCAATCGGGCCGTACTCGCTCATCACGCAGCAGCCCCTCGGCGGCAAGGCGCAGTTCGGCGGCCAGCGTTTCGGCGAGATGGAAGTCTGGGCGCTCGAAGCCTACGGCGCGGCGCACATTCTTCAGGAGCTTCTGACGGCGAAGTCGGACGACGTTGCCGGTCGCTCGAAGATTTACGAAGCGATTGTGAAGGGCGAGGCCGACTTCAATCCGGGCCTGCCCGAATCGTTCAACGTGCTCGTGCGCGAATTGCAGGCGCTCTGCCTCGACGTAGAGCTGAT
The DNA here is from genome assembly GCA_035630035.1 of Pyrinomonadaceae bacterium. Classification (GTDB taxonomy): domain Bacteria; phylum Acidobacteriota; class Blastocatellia; order Pyrinomonadales; family Pyrinomonadaceae; genus QHXN01. Next base: position 1,216 of record DASQLL010000349.1, read on the forward strand.
TGACAAGAACGCCGCCATCGAAGAAGTGGACGGCGACGGCACGGGACGCCCCGTCGTAGCCACGGGCGGCCCAGCGGAATAAGTCTGGAGTCTGGAGTCTGGAGTCTGGAGTCAAGCAGGTGACTTCGGCTCTGACTTCAGACTCCAGACTCCAGACTTTTTAATCGGAGATTAAATAAGGTGTTCAATAGATTCCAGCAAGAGAAGACGCAGCTCGCGCCCGACTTTGAGGCGATACGCATCTCACTCGCGTCGCCCGAAAAGATTCGCCACTGGTCGCACGGCGAGGTGACGAAGCCGGAGACGATCAACTACCGCACGTTCAAGCCCGAACGCGACGGCCTCTTCTGCGCGCGCATATTCGGCCCCGTCACGGACTGGGAATGCCTGTGCGGAAAATACAAGAGGATGAAGCACCGCGGCGTCGTCTGCGACAAGTGCGGTGTGGAAGTAACGCAGGCCAAAGTGCGCCGCGAGCGTCTGGGCCACATCGAGCTTGCAAGCCCCTGCTCGCACGTCTGGTTCTTCAAGGGCCTCCCGTCGCGCATAGGCCACCTGCTCGACATCCCTCTGCGCGAGCTTGAGAAGGTTCTCTACTTCGAGTCGTACATCGTCATTGACGCGGGCGATGCGCCCGTCAAGGAGAGAGAGCTTCTAACGGACGAGCGTTTCCGCGAGCTAACGCGCGACTACCCCGGACAGTTCGTCGCGCGCATGGGCGCGGAGGCGATCAAGGAGCTTCTGGCCTCGGTCAACATCGAGGAGCTTTCGGTTGACCTGCGCCTGAAGATGAAGGAAGAGACTTCGCAGCAGAAGAAGCTCAAGTTCTCGAAGCGTCTGAAGGTCGTGACCTCTTTCCAGAAATCGGGCAACCACCCCGACTGGATGATCCTCGACGTTATCCCGGTCATCCCGCCTGAGCTGCGGCCCCTCGTGCCGCTCGACGGCGGACGCTTCGCAACGTCGGACTTAAACGACCTCTACCGCCGCGTCATCAACCGCAACAACCGTCTGAAGAAGCTCATGGAGCTTCGCGCGCCCGAAGTCATCGTCCGCAACGAGAAGCGCATGCTTCAGGAAGCCGTGGACGCTCTGTTCGACAACGGTCGGCGTGGCCGCGTGCTGCGCGGAGTCAACAACCGCCCGCTCAAGTCTCTGTCCGACACGCTCAAGGGCAAGCAGGGACGCTTCCGCCAGAATCTTCTCGGCAAGCGCGTGGACTATTCGGGCCGCTCGGTCATCGTCGTCGGGCCTGAGCTGAAACTCCACCAGTGCGGTCTGCCGAAGAAGATGGCTTTGGAGCTGTTCAAGCCCTTCATCTACAACCAGCTTGAGAAGCAGGGCTACGCCGCAACCATCAAGCAGGCGCGCGAGATGGTTGACCGTCAAGAGCCTGTCGTCTGGGACATCCTCGAAGAGGTCATACGCGAGCATCCCGTGCTTTTGAACCGCGCGCCGACGCTCCACCGTCTCGGCATACAGGCGTTCGAGCCTGTGCTGGTCGAAGGCAAGGCCATCAAGATTCACCCGCTCGTCTGCACGGCCTTCAACGCCGACTTCGACGGCGACCAGATGGCCGTGCACATCCCGCTCTCGCCCGAAGCGCAGATAGAAGCGGCGGTGCTGATGCTCGCCTCGAACAACATCCTAAGCCCCGCGTCTGGTCAGCCCATCGCCGTCCCTTCGCAGGACATAGTCCTCGGCTGCTACTACCTGACGAAGGACAAGCCGGGCGCGAAGGGCGAGGGCCGCGTCTTCGCCGGGACCGACGAGGTCTTGCTCGCGCTCGACGCCAAGGAGGTCGAGACGCAGACGCCCATCAAGCTCCGCGTCATCGGTCAGCTCATTGACCTGACGCAGGAGCACGACACGCAGGACGTTATGCGCGCCGCCGTGCAGGAGAACGTCCGCCGCGTCATCAACACGACGGTCGGGCGCGTCATCTTCAACGATCAGGTCGCCGAAGGGCTGCCCTACATCAACGGAACTTTGAAGAAGAAGGGCCTACAGTCGCTCGTCAACTTCTGTCACCTGCGCCTCGGCCACCAGATGACCGTGAAGATGCTCGACGATTTGAAGAACCTCGGCTTCCTCTACGCGACGAAGGCGGGCATCAGCATCGGCATTGACGATTTAGTCACGCCCGAAGCGAAGAAGCACCTCGTGGCGCAGGCCGACAAGGACGTTATCGAGGTCGAGAAGCAGTACCGCGACGGCGTCATCACAAACGGCGAGCGTTACAACAAGGTCATAGCCATCTGGTCTGAAGTGACCGACAAGGTCGCCAAAGAGATGTTCCTCGCGATGGACGTGAAGGAGAAGACGGCGAAAGAGTCGAACCCGATTCTCATCATGTCGGATTCGGGCGCGCGCGGCACGGCGCAGCAGATACGCCAGCTCGCGGGCATGCGCGGTCTGATGGCTAAGCCTTCGGGCGAGATCATCGAGACGCCCATCCGCTCGAACTTCCGCGAGGGCCTGAACGTCCTCCAGTACTTCATCTCGACGCACGGCGCGCGCAAGGGACTGGCCGACACGGCCCTCAAGACAGCCGACTCCGGCTATCTCACGCGCCGCCTCGTTGACGTGGCGCAGGACGTTATCGTCTCCGAGCCTGACTGCGGAACGCTGAAGGGCATCAGCTCGACGGCCATCGTCGAGGGCGGCGAAGAGATCGAAAGCTTGCGCGACCGCATCGTGGGCCGCACGGCGACCGACGACGTGATTGACCCCGTCGAGGGGCGCGTCATAGTCGAAGTCAATCAGGAGATTGACGAAGACCTCGCGCAGGAGATTCAGCGCAGCGGCGTACAACGTGTCCGCATCCGCTCTGTTCTGACGTGCGAGTCGCGACGCGGCGTCTGCATCAAGTGCTACGGGCGGAATCTCGCGACGGGCAAGCCCGTTGACATCGGCGAGGCGGTCGGCGTCATCGCCGCGCAATCCATCGGCGAGCCGGGAACGCAGCTAACGATGCGTACCTTCCACATCGGCGGCACGGCCCGCCTCGAAGAGTCCTCGAAGCACGAGGCGCGCATGGACGGGACTATCAAGTACGTCGAGCTGAACGTCGTCAAGAACCGGCGCGGCGAGATCACCGCGATGAACCGCAACGGCTCGCTCATCATCATGGACGAGCGAGGCCGAGAGGTCGCGCGTCACCAGATAGTCTACGGCGCGCACATACACGTCCCGGACGGCGCGCGCGTCAAGGAAGATCAGGTGCTAGCCACTTGGGACCCGTTCACCTTCGCCATCCTGACGGAGGTCGCGGGCCATGTTAAGTATCAGGACTTGAAGGAAGGCGTGACGGTCGAGGAAGAGGTTGACGAAGTGACGGGCCAGTCGCGCGTCGTCGTCAAAGACTCGCCCGACGAGAAGCGGCAGCCGCGACTGGAAATCCGCAACGCCTCGAACAAGGTCTTAAAGACCTATCAGATGCCCGTTCGCGCGAACCTTATGGTTCACGACGGCGACGTTGTCGAGCCGGGCGACGTTATCGCGAAGATTCCGCGCGAGACCACGAAGACCAAAGACATCACGGGCGGTCTGCCGCGCGTCGTCGAGCTGTTCGAGGCGCGCAAGCCGCGCGAGACGGCGATCATGTCCGAGATAGACGGCACGATCAAGCTCGGCCCCATCGCGAAGGGCAAGCGCAAGCTCATCGTCGTCGGCGACGACGGCGAGGAGCGCGAGTACGACATCCCTCGCGGCACGCACATCAACGTGCAGGAGAGCGACCGCGTGCGCGCGGGCGAGGCTCTGATGGACGGCCCCCTGAACCCGCACGACATCCTACGCGTGCTGGGCATGAACCGTTTGCAGGAGTACCTGACGAACGAGATTCAGGAGGTCTACCGCCTACAGGGCGTGAACATCAACGACAAGCACATCGAAGTGATCGTCCGGCAGATGTTGCGCTGGGTGAAGGTCACGGACGTGGGCGACACGGACTTCCTTCTCGACGAGCAGGTTGACCGCTTCCGCTTCGCCGACGAGAACGCACGCGTCGTCGCGGAAGGCGGCGAGCCTGCGCGCTCCGACTGGCTTCTGCTCGGAATCACTAAGGCGTCGCTCTCGACCGACTCGTTCATCTCCGCTGCCTCGTTCCAAGAGACGACGCGCGTGCTTACGGAGGCGGCGATTTCGGGTCGCGTTGACTACCTGCGCGGCCTCAAGGAGAACGTCATCATGGGGCGGCTCATCCCTGCCGGCACGGGCATGGAGTTCTACCGCAACGTGAAGATCGAGCGCGACACCACAGCCGAACAGGCGCGCGAGGAGCAGGCCATCGAAAGCCTCTCCGACATCCTCGGCGGCGAAGCCACGGCAGTCCCGCCCCCGCGCGAGAAAGTCGTCGTCCCCGCCGACGACGAAGAACCGGAAGAGGTTGCGGCGGACGCGGGCGACGAAGAATAAACGCCCATCCAACTCAAACAACAAGACCGGCGTGGACACAATCCGCGCCGTTCTTTTTCTTTATAGCGATTTGCAATTGAGTGAAACCACCCACCCGTCGTTTAGAGGCGGGCAATGCCCGCCGTCTCAAGTTGAGACGGCGGGCATTGCCCGCCTCTAAACGGTCGCACTCAAATGCAAATCGCTATAAAAGTTGTGCTGATTCTACTCCGCCCGCTGTGATAGCATTGCGGCGAGGTGACGAAATATGACTTTCACGGTCGAGTACGAACAGGAAGAGGACGGGCGCTGGCTTACTGAAGTGTTAGAGCTTCCGGGCGTGCTTGCCTACGGAAAAACGTCTGAGGAAGCTGTCGTTAAAACTCAGGCTCTCGCGCTGCGCGTGCTTGCGGATAGACTTGAGCACGGCGAGAGCGCGGATAATTTCGTCAACATCACTTTTGCCGCTGCATGACTCATCGGCCCCAGAATGCTGGCGCGAATCGCCAAGAATACCGGCCTCAAGCCGGAGGACTTATGAGCCATGTCATTCCAACATTGGACGAGAGCGACGAAGAGTAAGCGTCCATCCAACCAAAACAGAAGACCGGCGCAGGCTCACAACCTCGCCGGTCTTTTCTTAAATTATCTATACGTGAAACAGTAAAAGAGGTAGTATGCGCGAGGATTTAACAGAAGAACCTCTGTCTTAGAACGCCTGTATTGCAGCAGCCACATCACCGGAGCAGCACGCAATGCTAAGTTGGCAGGAACTCTCACAACAACTCCAACAGATCGTTAATTCTATCGTCCGTTTCGTTAAGGCGCGCAGACGTGAAGAGGCGACTATCGGTTTGGCGGCGATCCTGTTTTGGATTGGCTTTTCCCTTCCTAAATTTTTCCCGCCGGAGGAGAGACTGAGTAAATTTGTTAACTCTTGGCATGGCGTGGTGATCGCACAGTGCGTTCTTTACATTGCCGGAGCAGGCTTGCTGTTATACGGGGGCCATCGCATCTGGCAGCTAGTTCAGACTCCTGACCTGTCACCGCCTAAAGACCGCCCCTCCGCAATTAAAGGCCCGATTGCGTTCGCGCCCGCAGACGGAGAGCTATTTCGACGGTTAGGCCGCGAAGATGAATTAGGCAAGCTGCTGGGTTTTATAGAAGACGATCAGGTACGGCTAGTCGTTTTAATGGGCGCATCGGGCGTAGGCAAAACCTCTCTGCTGCGCGCCGGACTAACGGACATTCTTAAAAATAAGGGCATTGATTATCACTACTGGGAAGCCGTGCCCACATCTCCGGGCCAGAGATTACTGCGCGCCATTCAGGAGAGTTGGTCGTCCGGCCCGGCCCGCGACGACAAAGGCGCGAGCAATCCTTCGTTCGTTGCCAGACCGGAGACGCTGGAAGATTTGGTCAATCCTTCATCTGCGTTGGGCGAGCGGCGGCACGTCGTCGTGCTCGACCAGTTCGAGCAATTACATGGAAGCAGCACGAACGGCCCCGTACTTCGCTTGCTGCGTAAGGTCGCGCGTGAAGCGAAACCGCCGCATCGTGTGACATGGATTGTAGCCTTTCGCCGTGAGTTTCGGGCGGAGTGGGAAGACTTCACGCTGCCCGAAAAAGAGCGAGGAATCTATCCGTCGGAAATCTCGTTACGCCCGTTCACTGCTGAACAAGCCCGCAACGTAATCAGCCAGCTCATTGCCGAGGCGCAATTATCCATTCAAGAAAAAGTTGTAGCCAACCTCGTCGCGGCGGCCACGGTTGACGGGGAAGTGTCGCCGGTGGACATCGGCATCGGGTTGCTGGTGCTGGCCGAGCTACACGACCGGCAGGGCGGGCAAACCGTGACGCTGGACGATTATCAGTTCGCAGGCGGGGCCGAGGGCTTGCTGACGCAATACCTCAGCCGTTGCCTTGACACCTTCCCCGAAGCAGACCGGCAAACCATCCTCAATGCGATGCTGGCCTTGCGCGAACCGGGAACCTATCAGCGCATTGCGGAAGGTAGGACTTGCGCTGAACTGGCGCAGGAGACTAAAGCTGATGCCAGCCGCTTGAAGACGCAACTCGAACGCCTGACCCAAAGGGACATGCGGTTGCTGGAAACCGTTGCTCCTTCCGACGAGAGCGACACCCGTTATCGTCTTCCGCACGAACGCTTGATTCCCGCTTTACATCGCATGGCGGGGCAACTGCTGGCCGAAGTGGATCAGGCCAAGCTGAGATTCGAGAATGCGTTCACGGCTTGGAAAAACAGCGATAGAAGTGGGCGGTATCTTTTGAAAGCCGGGGAACTGCGCGCTGTGGAGCGTTACGAGACGCAGATTCCGTGGGGCAAAGACGCACCGGAAAAGCGCGCCTTCCTGAGTCGCAGCCGACGACGGCGCACATTGGGCCGGTTAGAACTGACCGCAATGGTGATCTGTTTGATAGCGGTTGGCTGGCTGGCTAACACGCAATATCAACGCTACGACGCCCAAACATATCTAAAATACAATAACTATCCTCCCGAATTGTATGACTGGCAGCATCAATTAAAGACGCTGGTGTTGAATGGCCCCGTGAATGTGCAACGCTTCTCATGGCTGCATTCCAACTCTTTGGAAGAGTTGTCAATACACGTACAGAACGGTACGAATTCATTGGACGGCTTGGTCGCCAACTTAGCCAAGTGCCGCGCGCTGAAAAAACTCACCCTCAACCTCGGCGGCAGCCAAGTGAGCGACCTGACGCCGCTGACGAAGATACCCAAGCTTACGCAACTCGACCTCAACCTCAGCGGCAGCCAAGTGAGCGACCTGACGCCGCTGTCGCAACTAACCAATCTCACGCAACTCGACCTCGACCTCAGCGGCAGCCAAGTGAGCGACCTGACGCTGCTGTCGCAGTTACCCGCGCTCACGCAACTCGACCTCAACCTCAGCGTCAGCAAAGTGAGCGACCTGACGCCGCTGTCGCAGTTACCCGCGCTCACGCAACTCGACCTCAACCTCAGCTACAGCAAAGTGAGCGACCTGACGCCGCTGTCGCAGTTACCCAAGCTTACGCAACTCACCCTCGACCTCAGCGGCAGCGAAGTGAGCGACCTGACGCCGCTGTCGCTGCTACCCGCGCTCACTCAACTCGACCTCAACCTCAGCTACAGCAAAGTGAGCGACCTGACGCCGCTGTTGCAGTTACCCAAGCTTACGCAACTTAACCTCGACCTCGACCTCAGCTACAGCAAAGTGAGCGACCTGACGCCGCTGTCGCAGTTACCCGCGCTCACTCAACTCACCCTCGACCTCAGCGGCAGCGAAGTGAGCGACCTGACGCCGCTGTCGCTGCTACCCGCGCTCACTCAACTCGACCTCAAC
>DASQLL010000350.1:0-8607 GCA_035630035.1 Pyrinomonadaceae bacterium
AAAAGGCTCGCTCGCAGAGGTCGCGCACGGTGTGCGTCTTGCCCGTCGCCACCACGAAATCGTCCGCCTCGTCGTGCTGGAGCATTAGGTGCATCGCCCGCACGTAGTCGCGGGCGTGCCCCCAGTCGCGCGTCGCCTCCAGGTTTCCGAGCCGCAACTCGCGGGCCTGCCCCGCCTTGATCCGCGCCACGGTCGAAGTGACCTTGCGCGTCACGAACTCGTAGCCGCGGCGCGGGCTTTCGTGGTTGAAGAGGATGCCGCTCGCGCAGAACATCCCGTAGGCCTCGCGGTAGTTGCGCGTCAGGTCGAAGCCCGCGACCTTACTGATGCCGTAAGGGCTGCGGGGGTGGAAGGGCGTCTCCTCGGTCTGCGGCGTCTCTCGTACCTTGCCGAACATCTCGCTTGAGCCGGCGAAGTAGAAGCGGCACGAGGGCTGTAGCTCGCGCAACGCGGCGAGCATGTAGTGCGTGCCATTGATGTTGGTGTTCATCGTCGAGAAGCCGTCGGCGAAACTTTCGGCGACGAACGACTGCGCGGCGAGGTGGTAGCACTCGTCGAACTGTTGCTTGCTGATGACGCTGAAGATGGAGGGGTAGCTTTCGAGGCTCGCGGGGTGCAGCGTGACGCGCTCTAGCAGGTGTTCGAGGCGCGTGAAGCGCCGTGTCGGGTCTTCGAGCGCGACGCGCCGTACCAGCCCATGCACCTCATAGCCCAAGCCCAACAGGTACTCGGCCAGATAGCTGCCGTCCTGCCCGGTGATGCCCGTGATCAAAGCCCTTTTCATAGCTTGAAGTCCTCGTAAGCCCTATCTCTCCGGTTGACGATCAATTCATCCGTCGCCATCGGCCACTCGATTCGGAAGGCCGGGTCATCCCAGCGAAAGCCGCAACCGCTATCGGGCGCGTAGGTGCCGGTGACTTGGTAGTAGACCTCCGTCTCATCCTCCAAGCTCAGGTAGCCATGCCCGAAGTCGGCGGGCAGGTAGAGCATCGTGCGGTTCTCCGCCGACAGCTCGACGCCTATCCAACGCCCGAAGGTCGGTGAGTCGGGGCGGATGTCAACGCCGACATCGTAGATGCGCCCGCGCGTGCAGCGCACCAGCTTGGCCTGCCCGTGCGGCGCGGCTTGGTAGTGCATCCCGCGCAGCGTCCCCTTCTTCCAGTTGAACGAAAAGTTCCCCTCGACGAAACGCCCGTCGGCGCCGAGCGCGGCCAGCTCCTGCTCCGACCAAGAGCGCGCGAAGAAGCCGCGCTCGTCCTCGAACCGCTCCGGCTCGATGACATAAACCCCTCTGAGTTTCGTTTCGCTCGCGATCATTTACGTGTAGCCATCAAAGTGAAAAATTGTAACCCAGCGCGCCGGCTCAGGCACGCGCCCCGCGTTCAAGTTTCATCACACGGGCGAACTTGTCTTCAGCGGCCTGTAGGCTAAAGTCGGCGACAGCGCGCTTCCATGCGTTCGCGATGAGCCTCTGCGCCAGGCCCGCTTCTGTGAGGAGTCGCACGAGGGCCTGCGCCAGAAGTTGTGGGTCGGCCTCGTCCACGACGAGGCCGCAGTCGTGCTCGCGAAAGTACTTGGAGATGAACGAGTCGCGCGGCGCGTGAACCAGCACGGGGCGGCGAGCGGCCAGAAATTCCCCTACCTTGCTAGGCGAAGAGACCCTGACCAATTCGGGATAGGGGGAGTCGAAGGCCAGTGGCAGAAACAGCACATCGGCTCGCCTCTGGATGCTTGGGATGGCGAAGATCGGCTGGTGTCCGTGAAAAACAACAGGCCCGCGAATCCCCTTTTCGGATAGCACGTCCTGTGGGAAAGCGGTATACAGATGCAAGTTCACGTCGGGACGCCCTAGAGACTCGATGGCGACTATCAGATTCCTCAAAGCGCCGTAGTGCGCCTCGTAAACGGCGCCCGTATAGACGACTTTAACGCCCCCCTCATCCGTCTGCTCCGGCAGCTCCGCCTCGTAGTCCGACAGATCGCAAGGATTGTGTATGACAACAGATTCCACGCCGTAGCGGTCGCTGAGCAACTCGCGCACCGATTCATTCGTCACGATGATCCCGGTCGCTCTTTTAAGGATGGCCGGTTCGAGCAGACGACCGAGAAAGCGTGTCTGCGGGTTAAGCCACATGTGCGAGTAGGTGTCGAACAGGTAGATGTAGAACGGGACGCCCGCCATACGGCTTGCGAAGAAGCCGGATGGCACGTCGAGCAGGTCAACGCCGCTTGAGCACGACAGCACGGCTTCACACTTCTCTTCCCTGACGATGCGCGCGATCTGGCGTGCGCGCATAAATGCTCCGTAGGTGACGTTGATGCCCTCGCGCGCGACCGAGAGGCCGAAACGGTGGCCGCGTCCCAGCTCGCTTTCCGTCGAGATTTGGAAGTACTTGCCGGGCAGCTTTCGTGAGTAACTCTGCCCTTCGGGCACGTCCGGGGTCTGTGTCGAGATGAGGCAGTAGCTGTCGGGGTCTAAGTCCTTGAGCAGCCGGTAGAGCATCATCGCTTGCCCCGAAAACGACGGCGGCAAAAGGTATGAGACGACGGCGAATTTCATTTACGACTATGCCACCCACTCCCTCGGCTGATTTTTCCGCGCTCGCAGACCTGTCACGCCCCGTGTCTGTAACCGAGGACGATTTTCGCCACCGTGCCGCTGACGTTTCTGACGAGATACTCAGGCGGCGCTACCCAGTCGGCGCGTTGCTCAAGAACCGTGCGGACGCAGCGCAGAACCGAATCGGGGGCGGCCCCGCTCAGCATGTTGCTGCCGCACTCCAACGTCTCAGGGCGCTCGGTCACGTCGCGTATAGTCACGTTCGCCACCTTGAAGATCGCACACTCCTCTTGCACCGTCCCCGAATCCGAGAGGACACAGAACGCGTTCTTTTCGAGAGCGATGAAGTCGAACAGGCCGAACGGCGCGTGAAACTGAAGGTGTGCGTGCGAATCGGGATCAACACTGAACCGTGACATCAGAGCGCGCGTGCGCGGGTGCGTGCTGACGACGACGGGCATGCCGTACTCTTGTTGCAAAGACGCTAAAGATTCGATGAGCGAGCGCAGGCGGTCTTCGACATCCACGTTCTCGGCGCGATGCATCGTGACGAGAAAATACTTCCGCGCTTCGAGACCGAGCCGCGCGATCACGTCCGACTTCTCTATCCGCTCGCCGTAGTGCTCGATGACTTCGAGGATGGGATTGCCGGTCACATAAATGCGGCGGCCCTCGATGCCTTCACGCAGGAGGTTCTGGCGGCTGCGCTCGGTGTAGGGCAGAAGAACGTCGCTGCTGTGGTCAACGATGCGGCGGTTGACCTCTTCAGGCACGCGGTCGTCGTAGCATCGGTTGCCCGCCTCCATGTGGTAGACGGGGATGCCGAGGCGCTTGGCGACGACGGCTGAGAGCGCGCTGTTGGTGTCGCCGAGGATGAGGAGGCGGTCGGGCCTCTCCTCGCGCATCACGCGCTCGGAGTGCGCGATGATCTGGCCGATCTGCTCGCCGAAGGTCTCGCCCCGCGCGCCGAGATAGTGGTCGGGCGTTCGGACGCCCAACTCCTCGAAGAAGAGGTCGGAGAGCAAAGGGTCGAAGTTCTGCCCCGTGTGGACGAGGACGTGCGCGTCGGCCAGTCGGTCGAGCTTCTCGATGACGCGGCTGAGGCGGATGATCTCTGGGCGGGTGCCCAGCACCGTCATGATCTTCATGCGAGCACGTCTTCCTCGTAGACGAAGCGGTCGCCGACCATCAGCTTGTGCTTCTCCAGAAGCTCCCTGACCTGCCCCGGCGTCATCAGGTCGTCCGCCGAGCTGTACTCGCGCCCGAGCGGGTTCTTGATCTCTTCGTCCTCCAACAGCTCAGGCAGCATCGGCTGGATGACGTAGTAGTCGCCGCGCTCGATGGTGCGGTACGCCTCCTCCTCCGACACAAGTATCTCGTGCACCTTCTCGCCGGGGCGGATTCCCGTCACCTGCGTCTCGATCTTGCGGTCGCCGATGAGCGCCGTCGCCACGTCCGTCACCCTCGCCGATGGCACGCGCGGGATGTAGGTCTCGCCGCGCCGCGCCTCGCGCACCGCCGCGAAGACTGTGTCCACGGCCTGTTCGAGACTCAAGAGGAAGCGCGTCATGTCGGTCGTCGTGATGGTCACGGGGCCGCCCCGGCGTATCTGTTCTTGGAAGAGCGGGATGACCGAGCCGCGCGAGGCAAGCACGTTGCCGTAGCGGACGCAGACGAAGCGTGTGTCGCCGCCGTCGAGGTTGGCGCGCACGAAGAGCCGCTCCTGTACGGCCTTCGTCATCCCCATCACGTTGACGGGCTTGCACGCCTTATCGGTCGAGACGCCGACCACGGTCTCGACCGGCAGACGGTGCTCGCGCACCGCGCGGATAATGTTCTCGGCCCCGACGACGTTCGTCTGCACCGCCTCGTATGGGAAGTACTCGCACGACGGCACCTGCTTTAAGGCGGCGGCGTTGAAGACGACGTCGGCATCCCTGAGCGCGGTCGAGACGCTGTGCAGGTCGCGCACGTCGCCGATGCGGAATTGGAGCAGGCGCTCGAAGTTGTGGTAGATGACCTCGTCGGTGGCCGTGCGCTTGTGCTGGAAGGCGAGCCGCATCGTGTGCTGCTTGGCCTCGTCGCGCGAGAAGACCGTGACCTGCGAAGGCTCGCCCATCTCGCCGCCCAGAAGCCGCCTCACCAACACTTTGCCGAGCGAGCCTGTCCCGCCCGTCACCACAACCCTCTTGTCTTTTAGAACCATGAACCCTCTCTTCCGCGGAGCCTTTGAAACCTCTCCTTAAAATCTCTTCAAGAGACGCGCCGCCCGCGTATCTCCTCATACGGCGTCGCGTCGTCGCGCATCAGCCGGATCATCTCGGCCCAAGTCGGCGCGACGATGCCGGTCTCTTCGCGGAAGCGCGAGCCGTCGAGACTGCGGTCGCAGACGAAGGACTCGTCCGGCTCGATCTCGATCCGCAGGCCGTAAGTCTCTTTGATCAATGATAGCAGTTCGAGCTTGTTTATGGGATTGGCCGCCACGTGCCAAACGCCGCTCAAGCCGTGATGCTCGGCGACGACGCGCGCGAGCAGCTCCGCCAGCGCGCCCGTGGTAAAGCCGCTGAAGACCGCGCGGCGGAATCCGCGCACGCGACCGCCCTCTTGGCTCAAGAACCACTCCAACAGGCCGTGGGCGCCCGCAAGCTCGCGCCCGATCATCGAGGTACGCAGAGTCAAGCACCCCTCGCCCCCGACCTCGCCGAGCAGCTTCGTCCTGCCGTACAAATCTTCCGCGTCGGGGCTTGCCTCCTCGTCGTAGCCGCCTGCACGCCCGGAGAAGACGCAGTCCGTGCTCAGGTGAATCAAACGCGCGCCCGCGGCCCGCGCGAGTTGCGCTAGGCGGTGCGGGAAGAGCGAGTTGATCGCGATGCTCGTCAGAGGGTCTTTGGCCGACGCGTCCTGCTTGACGATGCCGATGCAGTTTACAACCGCATCGGGGCGCGCGCGTGCGAAGGCGCGTGTCACCGAGTCGAGGTCGAGCGCCGACACCTGCCCCAAGGCGCGTTCAGGGTCGAAGATTCCGTGCCGCGTGTAAGCGGTCGCCGGCTGGCGGAAAGTCACGTAGGCGTCGAAGCGCTCGCTGAACTTCTGCCAGAGCTTGTGGCCCAGCATCCCCGAGCCGCCTAGAATCAGAACCCTCATCAACGTTACCCCGAATTCAAAACCCCGACGCCGACCTGAGACGGACGAAGCCGCCCTCCCTCAGGCGACGCGGTCTAGCACACGCACACCGAAGCGTAGCGCACGCTTGAGCTGGCGCACGCCCTTAGCGACCCAACGCGGCGGCGTCCGGCGACGCCCGGACGCCAGCGCCTCGACCTCCGTTGCGAGCGCATCCGGCGCGGCGTCGTCGGACAGCAACTGCTCCAGAATCCTGACGTATGCATCCTCGCACCGGCGGATCGCACGCGCCGGGTCTCCGCGCGTCTGCCGTATGTGCTCTTGCAGGCGTTGCCCGACCTCGCGGCGGTACTGCGCGTCGCCGATCAGCCGCGTGACGACGCGCTTCATCTGCGCGAAGTCGCCGCGCGGGACGACCGTATCGGTGTGTATGAACTCTTCGGCGGGCGACCAGTCTGTCTGATCGTAACGCCTCATGTAGTTGTTTCTGAACGTGACCACGGGGACGCCGAGCGCCATCGCGTCGCTCAGGACGGCCCCGCCGCCCGAAGGGAACGTGTCGAGCAGAACGTCGGCCAAGCAGAGGCCCCTCAGGTAGTCGCCGCCGCGCCAGCCGAGGAAGCGTATGCGGGGCCTCAGCTCCGGCGTGAGCATGGCGGGCAGGAACGGAACCTCGGACTCTTCCACGCCCATCGCGAGGTAATAGAGCCGCGGGTGCTGTTCGAGCAGGTCAACGACGGCTCGCCACACCGCCGGCTCCTGAAACTTGACGTGGCGGCCTGCGGTCGCCATCACGAACGCGTCGCCGGGGAGGCCCAGCTCGCCCCGGTCGTATGGGACGAGACTGTCCCGTTCGGGCAGCTCCAGCTCCATGTCGGTCAGCGTGCAGTTCACGGGGCAGTCTATGAGCGGGTGCTTGGACCAAGCGAGGCCCCAGTCGAGTGCGAGCGGAGCGAACTGTTCGGGCGGGCCTTGCACGAGTCCCACGACGACCGGCGTCGGGCGCAACGACGCGACGAAGCAGTGGTCGAACTGCGCCAGCGCGGCGCTCATCACTAGCACGTCGGCCCCCGCGTCATGGATGATGCGGGCGACGGCCAGCGCTCTCTCCGCAGGCCCGCCGCCCGCGCTCGTCGCCATCCGAACCTTGAAGCCGCAACTCTCGAAGAGCGCTAGATGCTCGCGGCCCGCCTCCGAGGCAAGCACCACGTCCTCCGACTCGGGCGCGAAAAAGATTGGATCGAAGCGCTCGCGGTCGTGGTAGCGCGCGAAGAGCAGGTTAATTTTAATCAGAACCGAGCCGACCTCGGTGATGCCCTTCAAGAGGTATGCGAGGCGCACCTTCCCGCCACCGAGGAGGTCGGCGCGCGGCTGCGTCGAGAGCCTGTGAGGGAGCGCGAGCCGGTCGAGGCATTCGAGGATGTCGAAGTCGTACTCGTACTTGTCGAGCTTTTTAAATGTGTGGTAGGCGAACTGCCATAGATTAAAGTATCCGAGCGCCTCCTCCACGTCGCCCCGCGAGGCCGCCGCCATACCGAGGCGCTTGTACGCCTCGCGTATCGCCTCCACGTCGTCGAGCGCCGCGTGGATTTGCGTGTAGAGGGGCAGAAGGTCGGGCGAGAATCTGCCGAGCAGCCACGCACGGCGGACGAAGACCCCTGCGTGCGCGAGGTTCTGCCCGCCGCCGGCACGGAAGTATGCGCGGGCGAGAAGCATATTAACGTCGGCCCGCTGCTCCCGCCGATCAAGACACAGGTAGGGTAGGAAGTCTGCTGGGGGAACGCTTTCTCCGCTTTCGACCCGCGACAAAATCGCATCAAGACTCATGGCCCGACTTCTCCGGTATTACTGAGCAGGCGACGCGAATGTTCGAGCCTGCTCCGACGACTCAGAGCCGGCGGCGTTCTGCCGCAGTCCCTCGCGCACCTGCTGGCCGTGGCCTATCGCGAAATTGATAATCCGACAGACCTTTCCTATCTCCTCCGGCCCGGCGCCCGTCCCCGTGGGCAAAGCCAGAACGCACTGCGTGAGTTTTTCGGTCTCCGGCAACAGCAGCCCCGCGTGCGGGAAATGCGAGCGGTACGGCTCGGCGCGGTGACAGCCCGGGTAGAAGTAACGTCGGGCCAAGACGTTTTCCGCCCACAACACCTGTTGCAGCTCATCGCGGCTGAGCCGTGTGGCGGCCTCGTCAATCTCAAGAACGACGTACTGGTAGTTGCACTTCTCCGTCTCGTCGTAAGTCAACAGCCGGATTCCCGGCAGACCTTCAAGCTCGCGCCGGTACTGCTCGTGGTTGCGCCGGTTCGTTGCGATGAACTCGTCCATGCTCTCAAGGTTCGTGAGTCCCATCGCCGCCGACATTTCGTTCATCTTCCCGTTCGTCCCGATGTAGTCAACGTTGTCGTAGTATGTGAACCCGAAGTTTTTCATCAGGCGCATCTTCCGGGCCAGCGCGGCGTCGTTCGTCACGACCGCGCCGCCTTCGAGGGTGTTTATGAACTTGGTGGCGTGGAAGCTGAAGACCTCGGCGTCGCCGAAGCCGCCGACCATGCGCCCCTTGTAGGAGCAGCCGAAGGCGTGCGCCGAATCGAAGAGGAGACTCAGCCCGCGCCGACGCGCGATCTCGCCGAGTGCGTCAACGTCGCACGTTTGCCCCCAGAGATGCACGCCGACGATGCCCGTCGTTCGCGGCGTTATCATCCGTTCCACCTTTTCGGGGTCGAGCGTGTGAGTCCGCGGGTCTATGTCGCAGAAGATGGGCGTGATCCCCTGCCACTGGAGCGCGTGCGCCGTCGCGACGAAGGTGAACGACGGCACGATGACTTCGCCCTTCATCCCCAGCGCGCGGATGGCGATCTCAAGCCCGACGGTTGCGTTGCACATCGCAACGCAGTGCTCGACGCCGGAGAGTTCGGCCACGCGCG
>DASQLL010000351.1:0-7309 GCA_035630035.1 Pyrinomonadaceae bacterium
GCCTTTTGGCAAGGGCAGTTGAACGAGTATGCCGTCAACGTCATCGCGCGCGTTCAGCGACTCGATCAACTCAAGCAGTTGCGCCGTCGTCGTCTCCGCCGGAAGGCTCAGGTGTTCCGAGCCTATCCCCAACTCCTCGCACGAGCGAATCTTGTTCCGCACGTAGACCGCGGAGGCCGCGTCGTCGCCGACCAGAACCGTCGCGAGCCGCGGCGTCACTTCATGTTCCGCGCGCAGCAGCTCCACCTCCGCGCCGACCTCGCGCTTTATCTCCGCGGCCACGCGCGCGCCGTCGAGCTTTTGCGCCCCCCGCTCCTCTTTTTCCTGTGCCGTAGTGTCCATCGGAATTTGCCGGACATCCTAGCACAGTTCAATCACGCGCATCATCAGGGCTGAGGTTGCGCGCCGCGCCGCACCTGTCCCACAATCCGCCCATGCGTCACGCTTACAAATTCATTTCCGCAATCTTCTTACGAAGCGCGTTCGCGCTTACGCTCACGTTTGCGTCCGTCACACTCTTCGCTTCCTGCGCGGGCAAACGTCTGGAGGAGCGTCGCTATGATTTGAAGGGCAAGGTCGTCTCGGTTGATCGCGTGAAGGGAGCGGTTACGGTTGACCACGAAGACATCGCAGGCTTCATGCCCGCGATGCGGATGCCCTTCCCCCTCCACGACGCCGACGTGCTTAAAGAAGTTGACGGCGGCGACGTGATTCAGGCGACCCTCGTCGTGACGGATGAAAGCTATAGGCTTGAGAACATCTTCCTCACGAAAGGTCAGCCGGGCGCGGCGGCGCAGGCGACACCGACCGACGGCCTCGCGGAGCCGCAACCCGGCGCGGAAATCCCCGACGTGAAACTCTTAAATCAGGACGGCAAGCCCTTCACCACACGCCAACTCAGAGGCCGCGCGCTCGTCGTCACATTCATCTACACGCGCTGCCCTCTGCCCGACCAGTGCCCTTTGATGAGCGCGAACTTCGCACAGCTCAACGCCGAGCTTGCGAAAGACCCCGACGCGCGGAAGAAGACTCGACTGCTCAGCGTCACCCTCGACCCTGAATACGACAAACCCGAAGTGCTGAGGCGTTACGGCGCGGCTTACGCGGGCGGAAACTTCGACAACTGGGATTTCGCGACCGGCGACCCGGCGGAGATCAGGCGACTGGCTCAGTCCTTCGGCCTCATGTACAAAGCCGAGAACGATCAGGTTGTCCACTCGCTCCGCACGGCGCTCGTCATGCCCGACGGCAAGCTCTACAAAATTTATCGCGGCAACGAGTGGAAGCCCGCCGACGTACTGCAAGACATTAGCGCGCTTCTGACAGGTTGGGGGTGATGCCAAATGAAAAGGGCGTCGCAAGCAGCGACGCCCAAAAACTTTTCCCTCAGCTCCCGACGGAGCCTCACCCCTTCATCTTCAAAATCTCCTCGGTCAAGACCGGGATGACATCGAACAAATCGCCGACGATGCCGAAGTCAGCGATGTCGAAGATGGGTGCTTCGGGGTCTTTGTTGACGGCGACAATCGTTCCGGCGTTCTTCATTCCGACGAGGTGTTGGATCGCGCCCGAAATGCCGAGCGCGATGTAGAGTTTCGGCGCGACCGTCTGACCGGACGATCCTATCTGACGGTCAATCGGAAGCCATCCGGCGTCGCAGATGGGCCGCGAGGCCGCGATGTCTCCGCCGAGCGCGTCGGCGAGCTTCTGCGCGAGCGCGATGTTCTCCTGACTCTTGATGCCGCGACCGATGGCGACGATCACGTCCGCCTTCGTCAAATCAACGGCCTGCTTCATCTCCTGAAACGGCGCTTCGGGCTGCATCCTCACGTCGCCGACCTCGACGGCCAGCGACTCGACCTGCGCGCTACCCTTCTCCGCCTGATCGCCACGGTACGCGCCTGATTGAAATGAAGCGAACACGGGCGGCTCGCCCTTCGCGATAACGTCCGCGTCCATCTTGCCGAGGAAGAGGCGGCGCGTGAAAGTCACCTCGCCTCCGTCCGCCTTCATGCGTATGCAGTCGCTGATGAGACCTTTGCCGAAACGCGCGGCGAGCTTCGGCGCGAAGTCGCGCACGAGATAAGTGTGCGGCAGTATGACGTACCGCGGGTCGCGCGCTCGGACGACCTGCTCCAACGCGTCCGCATAAGCGTCCGGCGTGTAGTCCGCGAGCTTCTGGCTCTCAGCCGAGACGACGCGGGCCACGTTGTAGCCCGTGACCTCGCCCGCGAGCGACGCGTCCGCGCCGAGTACGACCGCCGACACCTCCTGCCCCAAAGCCGCGCCCAACTGCTGCGCCGCCGCGACCGCCTCGAAAGACGTTTTATTAATCGCGCCCTGCCGATGCTCGATGAAAACAAGGATTCCGTTTGGCATAATTTGGTAAATGGTAAATGGTAAATGGTAAATGGTTTTTCTATTCACCATTTACCATTTACCATTCACGGCTTTTAAATCACCCTCGCCTCGGTGCGAAGTTTTTCGGCGAGCTGGGCCGCGCCCTTCTTTGCGTCGCCGTCGCCGAGGAACTGTGTCTGCTTCTGTTTGAGCGGGAGATAGATGCGCTCGACGCTCTGGAACTCGCCCGCCGTAGCCGCGTCGCCCGCGGGTTGGACTTCGCGAATCTCTTTCTTCTTGGCGGCCATGATTCCCTTGAGCGTCGCGTATCGAATCTGGCTGATGCCGGACTGGATCGTAAGGAGCGCGGGCGTCTGCATCGTGTACCACTGATACCAGCCGCTCTCAAGCTCGCGCTTGACGCGAAGCTGCTCGCCCGAATAGTCAACCTCGATGACGATGGTCGCGTGCGGAAGTCCTAGAAGCTCCGCGAGTATGACGCCCGTCTGCCCGTAGCCGTGATCGTCCGACTGGAGTCCGGTCAGCACGAGGTCGGGCTGCTCGCCTCGAATCGCCTCGGCGAGCATCTGCGCGGTCGCGTAAGGCCCGACCTGTTGCAACTGGTCGCCGACGACGTGAATCGCCCTGTCCGCGCCGCGCGCGAGCGCGTCCTTTATCACGGACTTGACGCGCGCAGGCCCCAGAGAGCAGACGACGACCTCGCCGCCCTTTTTCTCCTTCAGCCTCAGCGCCTCTTCGAGCGCGTAGCCGTCCGACTCGCTGACCTCGAACGAGAGGTCGCCCTCCTCGATCCACTTCTCGTCCCCGCTGACGCGAAGGATGGCGTCCTTGTTAGGGACTTGCTTCATTAAGACGACGATTTTCATTAGGCAGTTTTCAGTTTTCAGTTTTCAGTTTTCAGAAGTCAGCTTTTGTATTTGCTGAAAACTGAAAACCGAAAACTGAAAACTATTCCTCATAACGTTTGAATAAAAGCGTGGCGTTCGTTCCGCCGAAGCCGAAGCTGTTCGAGAGCGCGTAGTCCAACTTCGCTTCGCGCGGCTCGTTGGGCACGTAATCGAGATCGCAGTCGGGGTCTGGGTTGACGTAGTTGATCGTCGGCGGGAGCATCCCCTCCTTGATCGCCAGCACCGAGAAGACCGCCTCGATGCCGCCCGCCGCGCCGAGCAGGTGGCCCGTCATTGACTTCGTGGAGCTGACGGCGAGCTTGTACGCGTGGTCGCCGAAAGTCTTCTTGACGGCGAGCGTCTCGAACTTGTCGTTGTAGGGGGTCGAAGTTCCGTGCGCGTTGATGTAGCCGACCTTTTCCGGCTCGACGCCCGCGTCCTTGAGCGCCATCTTCATCGCGCGCACCGCGCCCGAAGCCGTCTCGTCGGGCATCGTGATGTGGAAGGCATCGCCCGTCATGCCGTAGCCGACGACCTCCGCGTAAATTTGTGCGCCGCGCGCTTTGGCAAACTCAAGCTCTTCGAGAATCATCAACCCCGCGCCCTCGCCGATGATGAATCCGTCGCGGTCGCGCTCGAAGGGGCGCGAGGCGCGAATGGGGTCGTCGTTGCGCGTCGAGAGTGCGCGCATCGCCGCGAAGCCCGCGACCGACATCGGCGTGATTGCCGACTCCGCGCCGCCGCAGATCATCACGTCCGCGTCGCCGCGCTGGATTATCTTGAAGCTGTCGCCGATGGCGTGCGCGCCCGCCGAGCAGGCCGTGGCCGTCGCGGAGTTCGGCCCGCGCGCGCCGAAGCGTATCGAGACCTGTCCGGCGGCGAGGTTGACGATGGCCGATGGGATGAAGAAGGGCGAGACGCGATGCGGGCCTTCGTCGAGTAGCTTCGAGTGCTCGCGCTCGATGGCCCAGAAGTCGCCGATGCCGCTGCTGATGTATGTGCCTATGCGCTCGGCCACTTCCTCGCCGTACTTGTCGCCGAGCTTCTGCCCGCGCTCGACTAGCTGGCTGTCGTAGATGGCCTCGTCCGACGCCGCGACGGCGAAGTGGATGAACGCGCCCATCTTGCGCGCTTCCTTCTTCTCGATGAATTTCAGCGGGTCGAAGTTTTTCACCTCAGCGCCGATCTTCACGGAGAACTTCGTGGTGTCGAACTTCTCGATGAAGCCCACGCCGCTGCGGCCCGCCATCAGCGCGGCCCAAGTGTCCGCGACCGTGTGGCCGCAAGGCGTGACGAGGCCGAGGCCCGTAATCACAACGCGACGTTTCAAAGCTATTGCTCCTCTTCAGGGAGAGAATCGTGCGGACGCAGGCGACTGACGCCCGCGACCTGCGCCGGCTGCCGAAAGCCCGTGGGCGACGAGGCGGTTAAGCCGCGCGCCCGACACCGCCTCCGTCCAGAGGCGGCGAGCAGCGCGAAGCGTGCAGCTTCAGCGACTACTCTTTGTTCTTCTGCATGTCTATGTAGTTGTACGCGTCGCGGACGCTCTGAATCTTCTCGGCGTCTTCGTCTGGAATCTCGATGCCGAACTCCTCCTCGAAGCGCATCACAAGCTCCACGGTGTCGAGCGAGTCCGCGCCGAGGTCGTCAATGAAGCGCGCGTTCGGCGTCACCTCGTTCTCGTCAACGCCCAACTCATCAATGATGATCTGCTTCACCTTATTTTCGATCTCTTGATCGGCCATTATTCCTGCTCCTCTTCTCGAAAGTTGAAAAACTCGAAAAACTCTTTAGACGCCGCCCGCCGCATGCTCGCTCGACTGCGAGTTTGCCGCGAGCGCGTCGCGCGTCAACACAAGACTCGCAGCGTCCTCGACGTTCAGGCAGCGCGACTGCGGCGCGGTCTGTCGGACAAGCCCGCTCAAAACTTTCCCCGGCCCCATCTCGACGAAAGTGCCGACGCCTTCGCGCGCGAGAAGCTCGACGGACTCGCGCCAACGCACGGGCGACGAGACCTGACGGACGAGCGACGCGCGCGCCTCCGCGCCCGTGCGAATCAAGGCGGCGTCAACATTCGTCACGAGCGGCACGTTCAAATCTTTGAACTCGATCTCGCTCAAGTCCGCAGCCAGACGTTCCTGCGCCGGAAGCATCAGCGCGCAGTGGAAAGGCGCGCTCACCTTGAGCGGGATGGCACGCTTCGCGCCGCGCGCTTTCAGGATAGGAATAGCACGCTCGACCGCAGCCGCGCTGCCCGCGATGACGATCTGCCCCGGCGAGTTGATGTTCGCGGGACTGCAAACCTCGTCGCCTTCGCGCGCTTCATTGCAAGCGGCCTCGACCGTCTCGATGTCCGCGCCCAAGATTGCAGCCATCGCGCCCGCGCCGACCGGCACGGCCTCCTGCATGTAACGTCCGCGCCTGCGAACCGTCCGCACCGCATCACGAAGACTTAGCGCGCCCGCCGCAACTAGCGCGGAGTACTCGCCGAGGCTGTGGCCCGCTACGAAGTCGGGCCGCGTCAATCCTTCTCCTTCAGCCGCACGCAGCGCGGCGACCGACACGGCGAGAATCGCGGGCTGCGTGTTCTCGGTCAACTGCAAATCTTCCGCCGGGCCGTCGAAGCAGAGCGCGGACAGCGCGAATCCGAGCGCGTCGTCGGCCTCCTCGAAGACCTCGCGCGCCGCCGCGTACTGCGCCGAAAGCTCGCGCCCCATGCCGGGCGTCTGCGAGCCTTGTCCGGGGAAGATGAATGCAATCATAAGAGTAAATGGTGAATGGTAAATGGTAAATGGTTTCTCTATTCACCATTGACCATTTACTATTTACCCGTCTTTCACCACTTCAAAAGCACGCCGCCCCACGTCACGCCGCCGCCGAACGATGCGAGCAGAACGAGGTCGCCCTCCTTCACCTTGCCCTTCTCTATGCACTCGTCGAGCGCGATGGGGATGGAGGCCGAGGAGGTGTTGCCGTGGTACGCGATGTTCGAGTAGACGATTGAGCTGTCAACTTTGAGATTGTTCGCCACGGCGTCGGTGATTCGCTGGTTCGCCTGATGCGGGATGAAGAGCTTCACGTCTTCGGCCTTGTACCCGGCCTCTTCCAAGACCTCGCGCGACACGTCGGCCATCGAGCGCACGGCGACCTTGAAAAGCTCGTTGCCCTTCATCCTGAAAAAGTGCAAGCCCTCGGAAAGCGTCTCGGCGGTGGGCGGTATGCGCGTGCCGCCGCCGGGCGAGTAGAGCTGTTCGGCGAAACGACCGTCCGAGTAAATCCGCGTTGCGAGTATCCCTCGATCTTCTTCGGTCGGGCCGAGGACTGCCGCGCCCGCGCCGTCGCCGAATAGAACGCAGGTCGCGCGGTCTGTGAAATCAACGTAGCGAGAGAGAACTTCCGCGCCGATGACGAGCGCGTAGCGCGTCAGGCCGGAGCGAATCATCTGATTCGCCATCGTCACCCCGTAGACGAAGCCTGAGCATGCTGCGACGAGGTCGAAGGCGGCAGCCTTGTTGCAGCCAAGCTCCGCCTGAATCAGACACGCGGTCGAAGGAAGAATCTGGTCGGGCGAGACCGTGGCGCAGATGACGAGGCCGATGTCTATCGGGTCAATGCGCGCGCGCTCGATTGCCTGACGCGCGGCTGCGACGGCGAACTGCGAAGTGTACTCGCCCTCGCCCGCACGGTGCCGCTCCTTGATGCCTGTGCGCGAAGTGATCCACTCGTCCGAGGTCTCGACCAGTTTGGCGAAGTCCTCATTCGTCATGATGCCTTGCGGGTAGGCTCGCCCGGTGCCAAGGATTTCTGCTCTGACTTCTCCCATCAGTGTGGCCTTCTTTCCTCGTTTCGCCTGACGGCGGCGCCCTTCACACGTGTTCCGGCAAACGGGACTTGCGCTCACTCGCCGGCGGCGCGCACGGCCCTTAGCTCGCGCGCGTTCGTCTCGGCGATGCCGCGCTCGATGCGCTCAAGCGCGCCGTGATCGGAAAACTCTTTCACGTTACGGACTGCGTTTCTAATCGCGAGCGCGTTCGAGCTGCCGTGGCCTATGACGACTATCT
>DASQLL010000352.1:0-4837 GCA_035630035.1 Pyrinomonadaceae bacterium
GTCCGAAGCTTAGGCATACCCGACAGCGAAATCGCGACCGGCCCGGCCTCCACGCACGGCGAGTCTCAACTGGCCGTCGAAGTGTGCGGCAACTCTTTCCTCTGCGTCACGAGAGACGGCGACCTGACGCCCGCGTTCGTCCGGCGCGTCGTCGAGACGGTCGAAGAGACGGATGCCGCGCACCTCGTCGTCGTCATCACCGGAAGCGCGGAGGACGAAGGGCGCATGCGGCTCTACGAGTTCACGTGGCGTCGCGCGCGCGACGGGCGGGACTTGGGGCTAACGCTTGTCGAGGGTTTGAGCAGCGCGCGCGCGCAGATCGAGCGCGCATTCGAGATGGCCGTTCACCGCACGCTCTCGCGCAACCTCTTCACGCTCGACGCCGCGCTCGGCTTCAGCGCCGGTAATTTCGTCCTCGACTGGTTCAAGTTCGTGAAGCCCGCGGGCGAGAAAAAGCGCGAAGCGAACTTGCACACGCCGACGCTCGTCGGCCTCGACCAACAGGCCGCGTCTTGAGTTTCCGAATTCCAATGATAAAAAGAATTAGTTTGTCCTTGATGAGCCTGATGCTACTTTTCGGCAACGCCGCGTTTTATCCCGCGGCGGGGCAGAAACCCAAAGAGGCGCTCGCGCAGGACTCGGCGCGCTTGCGGCAGGCGTTCACGGAGGCGTGCGGGACGGATTTCGAGATCGTAAAGGATGACTTGGGGCAGCGCTCGGTCTGGCACGGCGCGGGCACTTTCTGGCTGGTTCACGTAAAGCCGAAGCGCACAGGCCACTACTCGCTCAAGTACAGGTACGACTACAACGACCCGCATTACACGCACGTCGAACATGAGCTTTATATGAACGTGGGCGAGAAGGGTTGCAGGCGCATGGTTCGCAGCGGCGCAATCGCGAGCGCGTGCATGGGCGACACGATCATCTTCCCCGTGGTCTTGGGCAAATTCACGGGGCACACGTTCAACCTCAGAAGGCAGGAGAACTCACCGCCGAGCGAGGAGGTTCAGAAGAGCCTGCGCGATATAGAAGTGTCGGGGTTGTACACCGAGCCGGTCGCCAACCCCGCCGGGGAGCATCTGAAGTACGTCGGGAGACGTGTCAACTACATGCCGCACCGCAACGGAGGCTTCACCGCCGAGTTTTACGCCACGTTCGAGGCTGTAAAGCCCGGAAGCTTCAACCTCACGCTGGCGGGGCGAGCGCCGGACTCGACGATTCCGAAGTTGACCGCATCAGGCTCAGTCCCGGTAGTCATCTTGGAAAAGGATGCGCCCGCGACGGTGCTTGCACAGTACGAGACGGTCGTCGGCACAGACGCGAAGCGCGGGTTCTCTTCGCACAGCGGAAACGAATACCTCATGGGGATTAAAATCTTGCAGACGGGGGATCGCATCGCGCTCCCCTATCAAAGTTTCAGCAGCCGCAGGACGGCCCCCAAAGAAGAGATCGGGCTGGGACAGATGACGAAAGACGCCGTCCCCGTCATCGAACGATTCCCGTTTCAAGCCGATCCCCAAGACCGCTACAACGAATGGATCATCGAACATCTGAAGGTTGCCAACTCTTGGCGAAAGCCCTAGAGCGGTTTCCATATCAGTTTACCAATCGTTTAGAGGCGGGCCAGTGCCCGCCGTCTCGTGCTGCGATGGAACATGAGACGGCGGACATTGCCCGCCTCTAAACGGTCGTTGAGTAAACGCAACAGCAAACCGCTCTAAAGCGCGGTTTGCGAATGAGTGTTACTTGCGTGTAGGTCAGTGACGCCTACTTCCGCGCTGCTTTCTGTCGCGGCGCGCGTGCCTGCTCGCGGAAAAGCTTCAAGACCTCGCGCTTGTCGTGCGTGGTGATGCTGCCCAGTCCGCCCGTGACCTCGAACTTCTGGTTGACCCACTTGCGAACCTTCGCGGCGTCGTAACCCAACTCTTCCGCGGCTTGCAGGATTTGCGCGTCGAGGTCTGCGGTCTGCTCCGCTTCGGGCGCGGGCGGCGGCGCGGCGGCTCGCTCCGGCGGCGGCGCGGGTTTCGAGGGCTGGCGCGCGGGCGCTGGAGCCGTCTGCTGCTTGCGCGCGCCCCTCTCCATCTCATCGCGGCTCGCCACGCCGCGCCTCACCTCGAAACCGAGGAGCGCCAGAGCGCGGCCTACAGAACTGGTCTCGCAGACCTCCACGTAGCTGCCCTGTTGGACGTGGCCCGCGCTGCGAAGCTCGTATGCGTGGCCCGTCGCCGCCGGAAGCGCGTCTTCGGGGTCGCGGTAGATTTCGGCGCGTATGAGGACGAATCCGGTCTCGGCGTTATGCTCGACGACGGAGGTGAGAATGCGCCCGTTGGGGAATTTGGCGTAAAATTTCTCGATTCTCTCGTGGACGGTGATGTACTCGTCGGGGTTGAAGCGCATCTGAAATTTTCGCCTTTCCGTAAGGTTCGGGTCGGGCCGAAACTGTAGCAGAAAACGGCGCGCGGAAGACAAAATTTTTGCGTGCGCGGGCGAGTTGCCCGTCCGCGCTTGACAGGTCGGGGCGGCGTCCGTATAGTCTCTCGTTTGGACTCATAGTCCTTTTCCCAACAGTGCAACGCTCGGTGGTTCTGCCGGTGTGGAGGCGTTGCCCGGCTGCGTCCCTAGTGACACAACCGTTGACAAATATTGTGGCGTAAACTTCGGCGTTCCCGTTCAGAACTTTTGAGCGGCCCGCGTCCGAAGAGCGACGGCGGCGGGCCTTAAAGTGGTAATAAAGGAGTCCGTCCCTCTTATAATTTAAGCGACGCCACAGAAAAGTTTCGGCTCAAAGGGAAGCCATCATCCACACCGTTTAAGTCGGAACATCCCTGACTAATTTAGACAATCAAGGGCGTGCCGCTCTTGCGCTGACTGCCGGACACTTGGTTCCGGTAAGAGGCAGGGTAGGGCAGCCTATTGCGCCTTGAAGGGCGCGAGCGCCGCAGAGAACCTTTTAACGAGGACGAGAAGAGCAGTGCCGACAATCAACCAGCTAGTACGCAAGGGCCGACAGGCCGTCAAATACAAGACGGCCAGCCCCGCGCTCCAGCAGTCGCCGCAGAAGCGCGGCGTCTGCACGCGCGTCTACACGCAGACTCCCAAGAAGCCGAACTCGGCGCTCCGCAAGGTCGCGCGCGTGCGCCTGACGAACGGCATCGAGGTGACGACCTACATTCCGGGCGTCGGCCACAACCTTCAGGAGCACTCGATTGTTCTCATACGCGGCGGTCGCGTCAAAGACCTTCCGGGCGTGCGCTACCACGTGATACGCGGCACGCTCGACTCCGTAGGCGTCAACGACCGCAAGCAGGGGCGCTCCAAGTACGGCGCGAAGCGACCGAAGGGCGGCGCGGCGGGCGCAGCCAAGGGCGGGAAGAAGTAAAAGGCAGGTGATAGGTTTTGGGTTTTAGGTGCTGGTGAAAAACACGGCGCTACCCAGAACCTAAAACCCAGAACCCAACACCTGAGAAGCTATGCCTAGAAGAAGAATTGTTGACAAACGCGACGTTCTGGCCGACCCGGTCTACAACAGCCCTTTGGTGACGAAGTTCATCAACGGCCTGATGTGGGGCGGCAAGAAATCAACGGCGGAGGGGATTTTCTACCGCGCGCTGCAACAGGTCGGCGACAAGACGGGCGAAGACCCTTTGAAGATGTTCAAGCGCGCGATTGACAACGTGCGCCCGACGGTCGAGGTCAAGTCGCGCCGCGTCGGCGGCTCGACCTATCAGGTGCCCATCGAAGTCGCGCAGGAGCGTCGCGGCTCGCTCGCGATCCGATGGATAGTCGGCGCGTCGCGCGCGCGCGGCGAGAAGACGATGATTGACCGCTTGGCCGGCGAAATGCTCGACGCCGCCAACAACCGCGGCAACGCCGTCAAGAAGAAAGAGGACACACACCGCATGGCGGAAGCGAACAAGGCTTTCGCTCATTACAAGTGGTAGAAAAGCCGTGACAGGTAAATCGTGACAGGTGACAAGAAAAAACTTGTTCTTACCTGTCACCCGTCACCTGTCACCCGTCACGGGTTTCGTTATGGCTAAGCAAGACCTCAACAAGTTCCGCAACATCGGCATCATGGCGCACATTGATGCCGGTAAGACCACGACCACCGAGCGCGTGCTCTACTACACGGGCGTCTCGCACAAGATAGGCGAGGTGCACGAGGGCACTGCGACGATGGACTGGATGGAGCAGGAACAGGAGCGCGGCATCACGATCACCAGCGCCGCGACGACCTGCTTCTGGAAGCGGAACGGCGTCGAGCATCGCATCAACATCATCGACACGCCCGGCCACGTTGACTTCACGATGGAGGTCGAGCGTAGTCTTCGCGTCCTCGACGGCGCGGTCGCCGTGTTCGACGGCGTCGCGGGCGTCGAACCTCAGTCCGAGACCGTCTGGCGTCAGGCCGATAAGTACGGCGTCCCCCGCATCTGCTTCATCAACAAGCTCGACCGCGCGGGCGCGTCGTTCGACCGCTCATTCGAGTCAATCATCACAAGATTGGGCGCGAACCCCGTCGCGTTGCAGATTCCCATCGGCCTCGAAGACAAGTTCAAGGGCGTCGTTGACCTCATCACGATGAAGGCTCTGCTTTGGAAAGACGAGTCGAAGGGCGCGGAGTACGAGACGGTCGAGATTCCCGAAGACCTCAAGGAGAGCGCGCAGGAGATGCGCCACAAACTCCTCGAAGCCGCCGCCGAGGCCGACGAGACCCTGATGGAGAAGTACCTCGAAGACGAGGGCGCGAGCTTCACCGAAGCAGAGATTCGCGCCGCGCTTCGCAAGGGCACGCTCGCGATCAAGCTCGTCCCCGTCGTCACAGGCTCGGCCTTCA
>DASQLL010000353.1:0-2034 GCA_035630035.1 Pyrinomonadaceae bacterium
GACAGGTAAACGTCCGACGCCGTCGCGCGGACGCTCGGCAAGGTGATGGAGGCGACCGGGCCTTCGATGCGGAAAGAGCCGGGGCGGACGTATACGCCCTCGGTCTCGCGGCGTTCGGGCGTGACGCGCACGGTGCGTTGCTTCTTGTCGCGCACGACCGTGAGCGTGACCTCGCCCGACTCTTTGCGGCTGAGCGCGCTCACGAGGTCGCCCGCGTTCTCGATCTTCGCGCCGTCGGCTTCGGTGATGATGTCGCCCGCCTTGAGGCCCGCCTTATCGGCGGGACTGTTCGCCTCGACCGAGCTTACGAGCACGCCGCCTGAGACGCCGAAGTAGTCCGCGAGCTGACGACCGAGCGGGCTGGTCGTAACGCCTATGCGGCGGCTCGTGCCGACGATGAAGGGGACGCCGCCGGGGTTTGCGCGCTGCAAGCCTTCGAGCTTCTTGCGTAGCTCGTCGCCCTTGAGCTGCCACTTCTCGGAATGGTCTTTCCAACGCTCGCCGAAGAGCTTCATGTCTTCGGAGTCGAAGCCCGGCAGAAAGCCGCCCTCAAACGTCGGCATCACGCGCTCGCGCTTTGCGAGCGTGGCCGACACCTCCTGCTCCGACCCATTGCGAACGAACGCGACGCGCGCCGTGTGTTCGGGCGCGGTCTCGACGATGAGCCGCGTCAATTTCCGAACGCTCGTCACGGACTCGCCGTCGAAGCGCACGATCACGTCTCCGGCTCGAAGCCCCGCGCGCTCGGCGGGACTTCCCTTGACGACATCTTTGACGCCGACGCCGCGCGGCCCGCCCGAAAGGTTGTAGCGAGCGGCGTTACCGCGCGTCACCTCTTCGACGTGGACGCCGAGGAAGCCGCCGTCGTCGAAGAAGGTCGCGGCGAAGCCTGCGACGGGAGGCGCGGGCGCTTGCGCCGGGGCGGGCTGCGAGGGGCGAGCCGGGGGCGCAGGCGGCGCTTCCTGCGCGCGCGCGATAAACGGAGAGAGCAGCGCGAAAGCCGCCGCCGCCAAAAACGTTTTGCGTTTCATAGACACCTGTGACCTCCTGAGAATTTTTCCCGCACGATTGCACGCCCCGCGCGTCGCGCCGGTTCCCAAAATTTTTACGCGCGTCCCGATCCTCGGATTAAATCCGTCGGAAGAAAATAAAGCGGGCCGCTTCGGGAGTCGCGCCAGGCGATATAATACGGCAGGGACAAGTTTCCGGCTCTACAGTCTCGCAAAGCCCCGGCCTTGTGCGCGCGTCGGCCTCAAAGCTACACTCCATCGCGCACCGGCAGCCGCGCGAAACCAGAAGGGCGGTCGGGCCAGCGCGCGATGAAGATTCTCGACATAGGGTGCGGCAAGCACAAGACGCAGGGCGCGACGGGCCTCGACAGCAACCCGCGCTCCGACGCCGACGTGATACACGACCTCGACATCGTGCCATATCCTTTCCCCGACGACGAGTTCGATCTAATCATCGGCAATCAGGTGATTGAGCACGTCGAGGACGTTCTGGCCGTCGTCGCCGAACTGCACCGCATCGCGCGGCCCGGCGCGCTCATACGACTTGATACGCCGCACTACTCCGACATAGCCTCCTACACAGACCCGACGCACAAGCGTCATCTCACCACGGAGTCGTTCGCGTACTTCACGGGCGACCGCCCCGACTTCGACTTCTACAGCCACGTCCGCCTGCGCCCGCGCATCGTGCGCGTGACGATGCTCAAGCTCTGGCGCGCGCTCGGCTTCGAGATGCTCGTCAACTCGTGCAACCGCTATCCGTCTTTGCGCTTCTTCCGAAAATTCTGGGAGCAGTATCTCTGCTTCATCGTGCGCGGGAAGACAATTTATTTTGAGTTTGAAGTGATAAAGTAGCCAACGCGTTACCTGCGACAATTGCGGACGAATTGAAAGGGGGAACACAACAATGAGCAGCAAGCCTAAAAAGGCGGAGGCGAAAGGCGCGCCGACCAAGCGCGCTTCGAGCAAGCCGTCGCGCAAGGATCAGATCATCTCGCTCTTTTTGTCCGGCATGGGCGAGGTC
>DASQLL010000354.1:0-6545 GCA_035630035.1 Pyrinomonadaceae bacterium
ACGCGATGAAGGCCGCGAAGGTCTGGTGCGTGCGGCTGCGCGGCGCGGCCACGAAGACGTATAAGCCGAGCAGCACGATCGTGAAGAGCGAGAGCAAGAGCAGGGCGAGAAGCATTAGAAATCAGGAGCAGGAGGCAGGAGCAGGAGGCAGGAGCAGGAGGCAGGAGCAGGAGGCAGACGGCAGATGACGTAGTTGCTGCGGATTCTCGATTTTGAAATCAAAGCGATTTCGCCTGCCTCCTGCCCATGCCTTCTGCGTCCTGCTCCTGCTTCCTGCGTCCTGCTGTCTGCCTCCTGCTTCCTCAGTATTGATAAATCCCCGGACTCAAGATCAGCGCGGCGATGACGATGGGGATGCCAAACACGAGCGGCCAGAGCCTGCGCTCCTCAATCATACCATCGCGCGAGACCACGCGGTGAAGCGTCGCGAAGACGGGGAAGCCCGCGAGCGCGACGGGCACGGCGCATATCACGCCGAAGATCGCGCCGAACCCGAAGCCGACCGCGCCGCCCGCGCCGCCCGTTATGATGGCCCACGCCGTGCCCATCAGCATCGAGCAGAAGAAAAGCACGGGCCAAGACCACGCGCGCGGGTCGCCCATTCTCCGACCGAAGTACGCGCCGGACTTGCGCCCGACGAGACAGCAAACGGCGTTCATCGTGAGAAAGAGCAGCCCCCAGCCGAGCGCTGCATCGCTGCTTCTGAAGCCGTTCGCGAGCATCCGGCAGAAGATCGCGAACGGCGGGAAGAGACCGAGGAACGTGCCGAACCAAGCGTAAGCCTCTTCGGTCGAGAGCGTGACGCCGAGCGCAGGGAGGGAGTGTCGCTTTCGCGCGCCGCGTAATGATTTGTCGCGAAGCTCGTCGCGAGCGATTTCGGCCTTGAGCCAGCTCAGCCTCCTGTCGAGGTTGTTGTCGGGAGTCGCCGCGTAGCAAACGCTGTGTGAACCGCTTGTGTCGTACATTGTCCTGCTCCTTCCTTCGGACGGACGGGCGTCGCCGCCGCGCCTTGCGCTTCGAGACGGCGCAGACGCGCGCCCTCTGCGTCGAGCAGACGCGCCACGCCGACCACAGCCGCGCGGTCGTCGAAGAGCGACAGCAGCTCGATTGCGCGCGAGAAGGCGCGTAGCAACGCTTCGGAGATTTGCCGCGCGGCCTCGCCGCCGGTTTGTTCCGTTGAATGAAATGGCCGCGACGCGGAACAGAGCTTGTGAGCAAGCTCGCCCGCGTCGGCGAGCGCGTGGACGAGTTCCGCGCGCGCACGCTCGCGGTGAGCCAGCAGGCGCGTGACGTTGCGCCTGTGGACGCAGCGACCCGCGACCAGAAGGTCGTCGCCCGCGCGACCCGCGATGCGGCACAGCTCAAGCTCGCGCTCGGAGGGCGCAGCGTCCACGCTAAGCCCCGCGCATGCGAGCGCGAGTCCCGCGTAACGCTCGACGCTCGCGCGCGCCGCGAACAGGGCGTGACGCTCGGCGTCGCCCTTCAGCCCGCACGCGCTCACGAGCAAGTCCTCGACGGCGAGGACTGCGTTCACGGTCGCGCGCTTGACGCCCTCGATCCTCTGCTCGTCGGGAGCGCCGCCCTCGTCAGTCGTCTTCGATGTGCCGGCCCTCGGCTTCGCGTTTTTGAAAAGGAACTTGAGCGTCGTCAAGGGCCACGCGAGCGCGGCGGCGACGGACTTCGCGAAGGTCTGCAAGCTGCGCGAGCCTTGTGCGTTCTGGTTGAGGAAGCGGGACACGCCGAAGGGCGCTGCGGTCGCGAGGTAGATGATGGCGAGTTCGCTCAGAAGCATGGCGACCCTCGGAAGGGCAATGCACATGCCAGCTTCGATTCCGTTTGAAAGGGCGACGGCGATTCACGTTGTGACGCGCGAGAACGCGAGTGTTTACGCGGTCGCGGTCGAGAACGAGGAGGAGGTCGCGCTCGCGGCGCGTGGCGCGGCGGGTTTGGCAAAGAGCATGCGCGCGACTCGCGCTTGGCATTCTGCAAACTCGCGGGCGAGCGAAGTTGATGTATGTATTGAGGCCACGCGCGCACTGCTTCTGTCCGAGCATATTGCGCGGCGCAGACGAAATCGGACGTCGCGTCGCCGAAAGTGCGTAGGCAACAGAAAGGAGTTCGAGCGCATCAATACGTCAGCTCTCGAAAGAACCTTTGCCGCAAAACCTCGTGCAGACGCGACCTTCCGGGCCGGCAGATGTAAAAGTTTTATTACGAGTGCCCGACGGCGAGCATGCAATCCGACATGCGCCCCTGCGTCGTAACTGTTGTGGCCTCCGGTTTGCATTTCATTCCGGCGTGCCGCGATGGCAAGGAACGGTAATCGAACAAAAGGGAACTTTTCACCCTTCTCTAACGTCTTAAGAGAGCGAACAACAATTCCGAAAACGGAATACAGATCATGAAGAAGAAAACTACAATCAAGGTAATCAAGCGGGACGAGAGAACTCGTAAGCAACAGGCGACCGAAGAGGTCGTGCCCGAACGTAAGTCTACGCAAGAGACCGCGCGCGACATGGTCGCGACCGTCTCTCAGTGGGTCAATGAGTTTCAGCAGAAGCGTCGCTCGGAAACGGCGAACGCGATCAAGACTCTGCTCACAGACCCGACGCCGCAGACGAGCAAGGCGTAACTCCCCACGCCGACCGACTCTTCTCTTCACGCTCCGCAACAAGACTAAGACCGCGATCCGATGACGCGCTCGCTTGAGTTGTGTCTGAAGGGCCGCGGCCTTTTGACGTTGGAGTGTGCGGGCTTGCCCAGAGCCGAGCCGCGCGTTCGGAATCGAAAAATTAACATGGATGGACAGGATGGTCAGGATAAGGCAATCGGGGATTTGAAATTTCAAATTTGAAATTCTTAATCCTGCCCATCCTGTCCATCCATGTTAATTTCCACGCCCCGCCCTGTGAGCATTGACACTAAAGCAGAGCGCGCATAGCATTCGCGGTAAGAAGCTCACAGCCGTGGAGGCTCCCGATGAAGAATAACGAGAGAAAGCAGTCGCGCAAGCGTGAAGAGCGGTCGCTGCTCGCCTCGGTACGCAAGCCGCTCGCGCCGCCGGGACATCCGATCTCGCGCGCCAAGCCCGAAGAGCGCGCGCACCCCGCCGAGCGCAAAGCCAAACACAAACGCCGCCCGGAGGATAGTGAAGGATGAGCGACGCGGCGCACGCCTTCCTCGACGAGGCACGCAGATACTTTCTCGCCGACTACCTCCCGAAGATCGAGCGTTGCCTTGAGCGTCTGACGGACGCGCAGGTTTGGTGGCGTGCCAACGAAGAGTCGAACAGCGTCGGCAATCTCCTGCTCCATCTGGAAGGCAACGCGCGCCAGTGGATCGTCTGCGGCGTCGGCGGCGCGCACGGCAAGCGCGACCGCGACCGCGAGTTCGACGAGCGCGACGAGTTACCGCGTGAGCGTCTTTTGTCCGCGCTCCGCGCGACGCTCCAAGAGGTTGACGCAGTGCTGGCGCGGCTCGACGCGTCCGCACTGCTCGAACGTCGCCGCATACAGGGGCTGGACGTGACCTTGCTCGCGGCGGTCTTCCATGTCGTCGAGCACTTCTCAATGCACACGGGGCAGATCATCCTTCTGACAAAACAACTCGGCGCGGGAGACCTCGCCTTCTACGAGTTCGACGAGGGCGTGCCGCAATACAACTGGCGAAAATGAGTTTTCAGTTTTCGGTTTTCAGTTTTCAGCAAGTGATAGGCTGAAAACTGAAAACCGAAAACTGAATTTTTCACTTTCAAATCTCGCCGGTTCGTGCTTAATATATCGGTCGTAGTGAGCATTCCAGTATTACCGGCGCAGCCGCCCTGCGGAGCAAGCGCAGAGCTTGAATAGCGCCGCCGCCGTCATACAAAATTTTCGAGGAGGCAACTCAATTCGATGACGTATACCGTTTGCGAGCCGTGTGTAAACTGTCGCTACACGGACTGTGTTGTGGTCTGCCCGGTCGAGGCTTTTCACCTCGACGACAACGCGGTGTGGATAAACCCTGAGACCTGCATTGACTGCGACGCCTGCGTGCCCGAATGTCCCGTCGAGGCGATCTTCGCCGAGGACAAAGTGCCGGAGCAGTGGGCCGAGTACACGGCCATTAACGCCGAGAAGTCGCTGAGCGGCCTGCCGATCATCAGCGAGAAGTTAGAGCCGCTCTGCTAGGGCGCGGGGCGCAAGTCGTTTCCCGGCCCGCGCGCCGCCGAGCGGGATTCGTGACGCGCAAGCTTGAGTCCTCGTACCGTTGAGGGCGAGCTTGCGCGCACACGTCCGCGGGGAGTTTGAGTGTGGCGCGGGTTAAAATAATGAAAGGCAATAATCGGAAAGGACGTTGGTTCGGTGCGCTGGCTGGTCTGGCGGGATTGACCGCGGGCGCGCTCGGCGCGACGCTTCTGTTGCGACGCAGGGGCGAGGTGGACGAGCGAGGCAAGTCAATCTACCCGGAGTATAACCGCCGCGAAATAGACCGCTGGGCGCGTCCCGGCATGCCCGTCACCTTCCGCGCGGAGCTGATGCCGGGACGCAGTCGTTCCGAGCGAACATTCCGCGTCTCGGAAGTCCTCGCAAGCGGTCGCGTCACGCTCGAAGACTTCACGGGCGAGCATTCCGAGACCGAGTTCGAGCATGCTCGTTAACTTCGCACCGCCTGTTTGTCGGCGCGACTCGTCGCCCACGCGTCTCTGTCAATTCCGTAAATCACAACCTTCTTACCGAAGAGTTCCCAATCATCGCCCTTCACTTCGCCGATCCTTTCGGCCACGCGAATGGAAGCGACGTTCTCAGGCGCGATGAGGCTGATGACGCGCGTCTGATTCAGTTTCTCGAAGGCGTAGTCGAGCGACGCGCGCGCGGCCTCGGTCGCGAAGCCGCGCCCCCAGTAGGCGCGTCTCAGAGTCCAGCCGACCTCGACCCCCGGCCAGCCTTCGGGACGCCAGCAGCCGACGCGCCCGACCATCTCGCCGCTCGCGCGCTCCTCTACCGCCCACATCCCGTAGCCGCGCAACTGCCAGTGCCCCACTATCATCGCCATGTTGCGCCACGCCTCCGCGCGCGACGCGGGCTGGCCGCCGAAAAAGCGCATCACCTCCGGGTCGGCCACCATATCCGCGTAAGCGTCCGTGTCCGAGTCGCGGAACATGCGTAAGACGAGGCATTCTGTTTCGAGCGTTGACATAAGTGTTGTTCTCCCTAAACGCGTGAGTGAGCCGGCGCGCTCCCCGTCCATTCGTCGCGGAGGATTGCGTATAGGTACTCGTCGCCCCACTTGCCCTTGAACCAGACGTTCTGTTTGAAGTGCCCCTCTCGTCGCATCCCGATGCGCTCAAGCAGCGCGACCGACGGCGCGTTCTCGCAGTCGGTGATTGCGACGACGCGGTGGACGCATAAATCCCGGAACGCGTAGTCGAGTACGCGCGAGACGGCCTCCGACGCGTAGCCGCGCCCCTGATGCTCGCGCGCGAGCGTGAATCCGATCTCCGCCTGCCGAGGCTCTTGCCCGTCAATCTTCAAAGCGCAATCGCCGATAAGCGCGCCCGTCATCTTCAGCTCGACGGCGAACTGAAACCAATTGCCGGGGACGCCGGGCCGCAAAGCCTTCTGCGCGGCGATGAAGTCCCGCGCCTCCTGCTCGCTAAAGTCGCTCCAACTCTGGTATCTGGCGATGTCGGGATCGTTGCGGTAAGCGTGGAAGGATGCGAGGTCGTCGCAAGCGAATTGTCTCAGCGTCAGCCTCGCGGTTTCGAGTCCGGCGAAATCGTTTTCGTTAGTCATCCGGCGTGTCGCGTCCGCGGCGTCCTTCGGCATCACCACGAGTACTCGCGACCGGGTTCCATGACCGACAGGCGCGGGATGCCGAGGGCCGCAAGCTCGTCAATGAGTTGCAGGCGGAAGGAGGGCTTGAGGTGCATTGCGAGGATGTCTATGTCTTTGTGCGTGAGCTTTTCGAGTTCCTGTCCGAGCGATTCGGGCGTGAAGTGGCCGGAGGTGTCGGCGAGCTTGCGTAGGAAGTTTGGGAACGAGGTCTCGATGAGCAGCGCATCTATGCGCGGCTCGCGGTTGACAAGCTCCCAGAACTCCTCCGTCGAGGAGGTGTCGGAGCTGAGCGCGAGCGTGTGCTCGCCGTCGGTGATGACCATGCCGACCGTTGGGACGATGTGGTGGACGGGGACGGCGGTGACGCGCAGGTGCGCGACTCGGAACTCTTCGCCGACGCGGAAGGGCACGAAATCCATGACGCGCGTCCGCCCGTTGTTGAAGTTCTGAAAGGGCGGGTAGACCGTGCCGTTGAAAACGTCGCGCGCGACCAACTCGCAGACCTCTTCGGTAGCGTGGATGCGTACAGGCTCGTTGAGGAATCCGAAGAGGTCGTCAACGTAGATGGGCAGCGTGGCGATGTGATCCATGTGCGGGTGCGTGATGATCACGTCGCGCACGACGCCGCGCTCGTCGTCGTTCAGGCCGATGGCGATGCTGCCCGCGTCAACGGCCACCAGCCCGTCAATCAGAAAACAGCTCAGCCGCTGCTCCGGCGACGCGTGCCCG